>NZ_JAVRCL010000083.1:0-31740 GCF_034530775.1 Nostoc sp. DedSLP04
GTTCTCCCCATACTACACTCATGAATCAGTATTTCTGCAAAAATGGGATGCTCCCCTTCTAATCTTTCAGCACAGCTAGCCGCACTAAATAATTGTGCAATTTTTTCAGAGCATTCAATCTTCTCTTGAGGAGTTTTTATATGGTCAATAATAGCTTCTGCTAACGCATCTACATTACTTGGTGATATTATTTTCCCACATTTAAGTACTTCAGAAATTTCACGTGGGCCAACTGGGCAATCAGTGGCAATAAACGTTACACCACTAGCTACAGCTTCTACAAGAACCAGTGGTAAGCCTTCAAAATGGGAAGCAAGTATAACTGCTCTAGATAGTGAAAAATAAGCTCTAGGATTGAGAACAGAACCAGCAAACAGCACAATTTCATCAATAGCTAAAAACTTTGCTAGAGCTTGTATCTCTGTCTCTAAATCACCTTCTCCTAACAAAATTAACCGGATATTTAAGTGATTTTGACTAACTTTAGCAAATGCTTTGAGTAAGGTTTTATGGTCTTTTTGATGGTGAAACCTAGAAGCACATACAAATGTAATCAACTGCGAGTTGTTAAACCAAGATGTGGCTGTAGGATGGAGAGGTTGGTTACTAATATCATCTATTGTTGGATTGTAGGATATCACTATTCGATGATGGTTAAACCCAATGTTTGCGAAGGTAACGTTATATTGAGTGGATCAAGACAAACTGAATTAAAGTTTTTAGGTTAATGAGCGCTGTTCTAAAACATCCTTGGTAATGCTTGTTTCTGCTCTCGTATAAACGTAGGTTTGTGGTTCTGTAACTTTTTGAGTTTTAAAAATTTTGTCTGCCCGTTTCCAAAAATCTGTATCTTCTCCATAGGGAATATTATTAAATCCCTGCAATTCAAAAAATACTCGCCTCTTACCAAAAAATGTCGGGCCTAAAACACATTCACGTAAATTAATTATTTGACCTGGTTGAAAATAATCGGCTACAAAAATTTCTTCTTCAGAGAAAAATCCTCCTTCAATCAAGTCAATTTCTGGATTAGCTTGCATGTATTTAAGTCGCGACTCTAGATGATTGGATTTATATGTATCATCGCTGTCAATAAATGTAATGTATTTGCCAAAGGATGCTTGAACTCCAGCGTTTTTAGAGTACCCCAATTTTTTATTTTGATGTTTTAAATAACGTATATTATTAAATTTTTGCAAATATGGATTGACAATTTCAAAAGTATTATCTTGGCTACCATCATCAACTACCAACAGTTCCCAATCTTTAAAAGTTTGAGCGAGGACACTATTGATGCAAATATTCAAATATTTTTCTCGGTTGTAGGTACAAAGTATAACTGAAATTTCGGGACTAAAGTCAAAGACAATAGGACTCATAAGAGTTAGATGTTTAATTTGTAACTAGTTGAAAATTTTTCCTAAGTATCTAGGCATAAATAAATTTAAAGTTTGTAGTAAGGACTTTAGTCTTGATAATCCTTGCAGTGAGCAATTTCTCGCTCACTGCAAATTAGGACTTTATTTTATATTCAATTATGTCTATCTACTTACTAACAACATAGCATCACAATCAAATAATGATACTATTTGTAATTTATTCACTGATATTCAATATGCCATAATCGGCATCAAGCAAGCGATGGCTATACCCACCAATGGCATTGCGCAATACTTGCTGTACAGTCAAGGTAAGTAAATTTTACCGTGATTTACACTAGACTGGTTGATCCCCTCAGGCAATTTTGCAGACTTTATAAAACACTACTTAAACATTATTGCCCTGAAAATGGCATTTACCCTATTTTTACTTTTAGGACTATAACCCAGATTAGTGGGTATGTCTACAGAATTATTAAAATTTAGTTTTTTGAAAAAAAGTAAGTAGAAAAGATTGATTCAGTTTAAGATATAAATTATTGAATTAATGATAATAGTTAAAATTCATGGTTAAGTATCCCGCTCCAGTTTTCTTAAGCGATTATTGGCAAAATTCATTTAACTTAAAAAAACATTTACAGGAATTTTTACATTTAGATTCAGAAACACTAGAAAAAAAGTTAGCAGCAGGACAAGAACAAATGGCCGAGTTAGGCCATAAAGATTTTGATTGGGAAAAAGCAACAGATTTTTATCGCGAACAAGTGGGAGAGATATATTTATTTGAGTTCTGATTTTAACTTAATGTGGATGCGCGATCGCTAATATTCCTGCATCCCCATCTAAAGTTACCTCTACACCCACTGGTAGGGCTGCATTGGGATGATCGTGGCCAAAAGGCAAATCGGAGACAATCGGAATACCCAAATCACCCAAGCGATCGCGCAATACTTCTTCTACACTAAAACTAGATATAGTTGGTGGCGCTTCACAACGAGTAAAACCGCCTAAAGCAATACCCCAGACTTGAGACAAAGCACCACTCAAACGCCACTGTGTCAGCATCCTATCGATGCGATAAGGTGCTTCGGTAACATCCTCGAAGGCCAGAATTACACCATCCAGATGTGGCAAGATTGGTGTACCCAAAAGGTGAGTAGCCACCGTGAGATTACCTGGTAACAAAGTACCAGTAACCACACCACCACCCCAACCGCAACCTTTGAGAGGGGTAAAAGAACCACCTTCTATCCAATCAAATAATCGCTTAACTGACCAATCCGGCTCATCTGCCAAAGTTGTCATTACAGGGCCGTGAACGCCGGAAATTCCTGCTGTATAAAGGCTCCATAATAAAGCTGTGATATCAGAAAAGCCTATAAGCCACTTGGGAAGCCCTGAGTTTGTCCAATTCCAATTTTCTAAGATGCGGGTGCTGCCAAAACCACCTCTGGCACAGAGAATACCACGACAATCAGGATCTTGCCATGCTGCTGCTAGCTGGTGACGGCGGTTTTCGTCTGTTCCAGCTAGATAACCCCATTTGTCATCTATCTGGGGACTGATTTCTAATTTGTAGCCACGCGATCGCCAAATTTCTAGACTCTGTTTAAATTCCTCGAACTCTCGCAAAGCACCACTAGGGGCAATTACTCGTAGTAAGTCTCCAGGTTTTAGGGGCGGTGGTAAGATTTTGGCTGGCATGAAACAAGTTAGGAGTGAAAAGTATAATATTAACAATGCTGCAATTGTGTTAACAAGACAACAACTTCATCAATTGCCTGCCGTATAACTGTTGCAGACTGATTTGACTGATTGACGATAATACTAAAAACTAGCGGCTCATATTTCGGCGCATTCATATATCCAGATAGAGAAACTACACCCGTTAACGTACCTGTTTTTGCTTGCACAATGCCCTCAGCAGGTGTACCTTGAAAGCGGCCTTTCAGAGTTCCACTTTTACCAGCCACGGGTAAAGATGCGCGATATATATATGCAGTTGGGGTTTTTGCCATTCCCCGCAGAGTTTGGACAAAAGCTTCTGGTGTTACTAAGTCACGACGTGATAAACCTGAACCATCGACCAAAATGTAATTAGCTGGATCGACCCCCAATTTAGTTAAACTTGCTTTGACAACTTCTAAACCGACATTAGCACTAGTCTGATTTTTCAGTCTGGTTTTTTTCACAGCTAATGCTCTCAGCAATGCTTCAGCATAAAGATTATTACTATTTAAATTAGTTTCTGCTAATAATTCAGCTAAAGGTGGCGACTCTACAAATGCTATTTCCTGTTGATTCACACCACCATTTACTACTAATGTCTGTCCCAAAGTAATTTTTTCTGTTGCTAAGACAGTACGGAAACGTCGTAAGAAGTAATAATTAGGGTCAACTACAGGCAAATCTATTAAAGATTCTTCAGAATTCGTTGCCAGTTGTCCTTGAATTCGTAATACTGTTCCTGATAATTCGCGGGTAACATTGACGTAGCTCGGTTGATTTTGAGGGACAGTTATTGACTGATTAATTATCCGCCACTGTTTTGCTTCGCCAGGATCGAGCCACAGCACTTGCAAAGATTTACCCACAGCCTGTGGTACAAGTTTAAAGCTAAAAATATTTTGATTCAAAATAAAGCTGCTGACTGGTACGCCATCACTTGATTGCACATCTTCCCATTGCCAGGTGGGGTTAACAATATCACCTTGAATATAACTATCATCAGCATTCAACTGCTGAATTTGAGTAATACCTTTCTGTTTTAACTGCTGTGCCAATTTTTGCAGTTCAGTATCACTTAAACTCGGATCTCCCCTACCGACAACACGTAAAATACCATTGCCATTCTGATAAATAGAGGTGCGAATCCGAAAATTAGCGCCCAATTCCTGCAACGCGGCTGCTGTTGTCAGCAATTTGAGGTTAGACGCAGGAGTAAAATATTTTTGAGAATCCCGACTGTAAAGAGTTGACCCCGTTGACAGAGGTTGTATCAAAATTCCCCAGCGCCCCCGACTAAATAAGGGACGATTGATTACAGCATCTATCGCTGTTCCCAGTTGGCTAGAGCAAATTGATTTTGTGGTAGTTGTTGGTGCAACTGGGGTTTGTGCTTTCGCAATAGAACTAAATCCTGTGTGGCTAGTCAAAAATATCAATAAAACACCCAGTGGTTGATTTAAAGTCTTAAGTCTCACCAATTTTCCTTATCCCAAAGACAGATATTTTTACCTTGCAAACAATTTCTTTCCGGAGAGAGAAGAATTAGCTCAGTAAAGTTACTTAATTAGTATAGGGAAGATGTTCACATGTTTCATACATAGGCGAGCGCACTAACATAATTTATGGGACTACAAAATCGAAACCCAAGTCAACCTGCATATACAGAAATACGAAATCGAGGCAATGGTGTGAGTACATTTTTATCTGGTGTAGCTGTATTACTCTCTACTTTGGCTTTGGGATGTAGCGGCTATGTAGCTTATGAAGTTTTTACGTTACGGCAGACACTAAATACTACTAGTACAGCCAGTAACACCATTCCCACTCAAGTCCCAAGTCCTACAGCTACAACTTCTCCACAAGCAACTGTCTCACCATCGCCAACTAGTGCTACAACATCAGCAATTAGTCCTGGTCAATTTGTGCAGCCTGCTTTTGGCAAAAAGGCAGAAGTTGAGTTACTTTCAGCAAAACGAATTAAAGACCCAGAAACTGGAAACCGTGATGTGGTAAATCTGCAAATGCGGATTCGTCGCCTTGCCACAGACGGAGTTGTTGGTAGCGATATTATCTCGGTGGCTAGTACAACAGCCCGCAATCCTGACACTAGCGTAACCTACAAAGGAGTTGCTCTTAATCGCTCAACAGGAAGCGTTTCTTTGTTCCAAGTACGTCCACAAGCCTCCGCAGATGCTTATATCTGGCTAAGAGTTCCCGATGGTATCAATAATTTGGACATTTTTGTGCCAGATACAGCCGCATTTAAAAATGTACCAATTTCATCTTAGCTAACTAACTGATATCAAATAACTCCCCATCTAGGGGAGCTATTTGTCGTTGATTGTACAAGATAATGCTTTACTTCTCTAAACAGTAGCCTGTAACTGTAAGCAGCAGTCTGAAAGATAACCAAATTTTTAAAACCCTTTTTAATTACTTTCTCTTTCACTCCAAGAGCAATTTCGCTGACTGCTATTGATGCAGTTTTAGTGTAGTTTATAACTGTGTTTGAAGTTCCTTTATTAACTCTTGCTAAAAGCGTATTCCAAAATAAGTTTAAATAAATAATAATTTTAACGTCACAAGGTTAGCGAGTAGGTAACAAAAGATTCTAATTAGTATCAATTCTCCAGCATAGAAAAGAACCGGATGCACTAACATCAGCAGTTTTGCAGCATAACTGTAATTTTCAGCAGTAATCAGGGAAATATAAGTTTGATTAACTTTGCAATTATCGCAATGCTGATTCGGGGTGTTATCAGAAATGTTAACTCAAGGTTAAGGATTTAAACTATGTTGGCAATACATAGCATGACAAATGCTAATAATTTGAATTTGCAATTAGAGTCCACTTTGCAAGAATTACCACTTTGGTCTGTTTACGTCGAAGCAGATAGTCCAGCAAATGATTTGAATACACTCTTTAAGCAAGAGCCTTTACTACCAGGAATTATCCTAGTGAAAAATCATGATTATCTGGGGATGATTTCTCGACAAAGATTTTTTGAACACATGAGTCGTCCCTATAGTTTTCCATTATTTTCTAAACGACCTGCGATCAATCTGATTAACTTTCTTCAGCCAGAGGTGTGTATAATTTCTGAGGATACGCTCATTGTAGAAGCAAATAAGCTAGCTTTGCAGCGAGAACCTCAATTCGTATATGAACCGATTTTAATAGAAACTCAGTTAGGTAGTTATAAGCTACTCGATTTCCATCATTTACTTTTAGCTTATTCCCAAATTCATATTTTAACATTAGCTCAACTAGAGAAAGTAGAAGAACAATCTAGAATTGCTAAAGTAGGTTTTCGTACCCTTAAGAATAACTATGCGCGATTAATTCAAAATGAAAAAATGGCTGCTTTAGGACAACTTGTTGCTGGCATTGCGCACGAAATCAATAATCCTGTGAACTTTATTGCTGGCAACCTTGTTTATGCACTCAACTACACTCAAAATTTACTACAATTAATTAGCTTATACCAACACCATTATCCTGCACCAGTAGCAGAAATTAAAGCTGCGATCGCAGAAATGGAACTAGAATTTTTAACTGCTGATTACCTCAAGCTTCTTGATTCTATGAAGTTTGGTACTGAGCGTATCCAAGAGATAGTTCTTTCATTACGCAACTTCTCTCGCCTCGATGAATCTGATAAAAAGATAGTTGATATTCATGAAGGGATTGATAGTACTCTAATAATATTACAAAGCCGTCTTATAAATCAGCAAACAGGTCAGATAATTACTATTGATAAAGAATATGGAAATCTCCCTCTAGTAGAATGCTATGCTGGGTTAATCAATCAAGTATTTATGAATATTCTATCAAATGCAATTGATGCTATATTTGAGAGTTTTGAATCAGCTGATTCAACTCTAAAATCACCTTTAATTCGTATTCGTACTGAAGTCACAGACAATCGGCAAGTAGTTATTCGCATTGCCGATAATGGTACTGGAATTCCCAAGGATATACAAAAGCGATTATTTGACCCCTTCTTCACCACAAAACCCGTCGGTAAAGGCACTGGGTTAGGGCTATCTATCAGCTATCAAATTGTTGTAGAAAAACATTGTGGTCAACTGCAATGTATATCTAACATAAAAGAAGGAACCGAGTTTATTATTACAATTCCTGTCGAACTTAATTCCTGACAAGTTAGTTAAAAAATCTCTATTTTGGGTAAATACTAATCGCTCAAGAATATTTTACCTTTTTGTTCGACTGCTTCGCCGTGTAGGTGGCTGCGGTGGCGGTGGTTCTTGAGATTTTAACTTGTCATCATCAGTTAAAAACTCTACATGAAAACCCTTTTGGTGATAGTGCCAACCCAAGATGACAATACTAGCATCACCCATAGAAGTCTCTTGGACAGCCTGAATGGGAAACTGAGCCGCTAAACTTTTTAGTGCTGCTGCCTCCCAAAGCACAATCTGCTCACTAAAAGCCGCCCAAGGTGTCGTTTCATCAGCAGCATAAGTTATGATTTCGGCAAATTTTTGAGCTGTTGGAAACTTATTTATCGTGTTTATTTTAGCTTGTGCAATGTGATTACCTGTTTCTATAACACTCGCTAAAGGAAGTACCAGTGTTGTTGATTTGGCGATTTCTGCCTGAATTTTCTGATTTACGCGTTCAAAGTTCCATTCATTATTACCAGCAGTTTCTCTACCTGGAACTTGTAACCAAACGCATAAAAGCGAGGTATCGATGAGTAGCACCTTTCTCATATTAGTAACTATTCATTATGAGAAAAGCTTCTTTCAATTGCACCCTTAGTTGTCATATCACCCAAAGAATATGATGCAAATAACTTAGAAAAATTCTCAATATCTTCTAAAAGTGTAAGCTTGCTTTCTCCAGTTTCAGAATCGCGGTGTGCTACAACTACAAAAGGAACTATCTCTGGGCCTAAAGCATCTAGCAAAGCTGGGTTATGGGTAGTAAGTAAAATATCAATTTTTCTTTTACTGCCAATTTCTTGTAGTATTCTGACTAGTAACTCTTCACGTGAGGGATGAAGACCATTATCTATTTCTTCAATTACTAATTGACTACCTTCTGGTCGAGTCAGTAGTGCTGTGAGAATTGCTATAAAACGTAAAGTTCCATCTGACATAGTTCTAGCATCAATCGGCGTTGGCTCTTGACCAGGTTTCCATTGTTCTTCACAGTAAAGCATCGCATCAGTTCTAAATCTGCCCACTTTTTCTCCCCATACTCTTTTAATATCACCTTCTGGTAAATCTTTAACGTAGCTAGATAGCGTTGATTCTACTTCTCGTTGCCGTTCATCAGGTAATGTTGCTAGCACACCCGCAATATTAGATGCATCACTTTCAAAGGTGTCAGACAGGCGTGAATAATCACGCATTTTTGAAGGTACAGGATTGAGAATTAATATATTTTCTAACTTAGAGATTACATAATCTTTAATTTTTTGCTTGAAGGTTGCATATTCATTATATGTATTTTTAAAATCTTCAGTTTGAGTATCTATTTTTATAAGATCATTATTGACATTTAAATCTTTTTTAAAATTCATTATTTCGTTTATATTAATAGGAGAATTAACTTCTTTTAATCCACTTCTAGTTGGAAAATGCCAACTTTTAGCATTAATTATATTTAAAGAATTATTTAAAACATTCTCATTTAATATTTGAAGTTCTATATATTCTTCTATAACCCTAATTTCAGGGATTGTTTGAATTTTTATAACATACAAGTAATCAGTTTTTTCATCTTCATCTGCAACCAGCGCTTTTAATGTAAATTCTTTTTCCGGTTTAAGTGCAGCCCACTCTACACCACCACGAATAGATGAAAGTATTTTATCCCCCGCTAAAGCTGCTTCAATATTCTCACCTCTAGCAATTCTTTGTAAAAATTCCAAAGCTTCAACTACATTAGACTTACCACTTGCATTTGTCCCAATCACAACAGTCAACGGGTCAAGTGGAAGCTCGGCATAACGGAAACTTTTCCAGTTCTCTAAGATGAGTTGCTTAAGCATGATCAACTCCAAAACTCTACCTACTTAAATTTAGCTCTTAACAGTAGCGTAGGCAAAGCCCGCCGCAGGCATTGCACAATTTTTTTATCCTTCAACATCCCACCCAAAAAACAGCAAAGCCAGCAGACAAAGTAAAAAATTGTGTAATTACTCTATCTAACTGGCTACATCTCACTATGATTTTGGCGATTTATTTTTCCGGCGGTAAATCTACACTGTAAACAGTCTTCCCAGCCAAGTTACGCAATGTTACCGTCATCACCTTCGTATTTCCATTAATTTTGACTCCTCCAAAGAATTGCAAACCTTCACTTGGTGGTCGATTTGCTTTTGTACCTGGAGGGAGGCTTTGAAATATCAATTGTGGGCCAAAAGTATTTTCTAATTCGTTTGGCCCAAATGTGCCAGAGTTAAGTGGCCCGGCGACAAACTCCCAAAAAGGCTTAAAGTCACTAAACTTTGCTTTGGCGGGGTTGTAATAGTGAGCTGCTGCGTAATGTACATCAGCAGTTAACCAAACAACATTCTGGATATTCTTGTTTTTGATAAATCGTAGTAAATCGGCAAGTTCTAATTCTCTTCCTAAAGCTGGGCCATCTCCATTAGCCCAAGCTTCAAAATCAGTGCTACCGTCTTTAACTATCAGTCCCAAAGGCATATCACTAGCAATCACTTTCCATGTCGCTTTTGATGACAGCAGTTGCCTTTTCAACCATTCCACTTGGGTTTTGCTCAAGAAATCTGTTTTTTTACTTGGTACTGGCTGATTATTCGGGGAATTTCGCCCTCGGTAGGTGCGCTCATCCAGCATGAAAATGTCTAATAATGGGCCATAGTTGAAAGAGCGATAAATTTTCGCTTTATCTGGATTATTGCTTTCATATCCAATAGGCAGATATTCTAAAAATGCTTGTCTTGCCCTTTGAGCTAGTAAGTTAACATCCTTAACTGTATAACGGTCATCGTTGAGGATAATTTGCCCAGGATACCAATTGTTTCTTGTTTCGTGGTCGTCCCACTGTGCCAATATGGGAACTTCAGCATTGAAACGCTTGATATTTTTATCTAGCAAATTGTAGATATAGTTACCACGATATTCTGTGAGAGTTTCTGCTACTTTTGATTTTTCTGGTGTAGTGATGTTTTTCCAAATAGTGCCGTCGTCTAAAGTTACTTCTGATTGAATGGGGCCATCAGCATAAATATTATCGCCAGAATGAATGAAAAAGTCGGGATGAAGTTGGCGCATAGTTTCGTAAATTTTCATTCCACCAAACTCAGGATTAATTCCCCATCCTTGACCGGCGGTGTCGCCACCCCAAACAAAGAATATATCTCGTCCAGATTTGGGGGGTGTTCGGAAAGTACCATAAAAAGGAGCGCTGCAAGTACGTTGATAATCTAAATCTTGGAAAATCACCCGATAAAATAATTTTTGGTCTGGTGGTAGATTCTTCAGATAAAGTCGTGCTGTAAAGTCGCTATTTTTTAAAGCATTGGGCCCCACAACTCGCTGCACGTTGCGAAAAGATTCGCTGGTAGAATATTCTACAATCATTTTGGCAGGGCGATCGCTCCGACTCCAAATCACGATACTATCGTTAGATATATCTCCGCTAGCTACACCATAAGGTATGCCAGGACGCATTTTATCAGAGGTGATAATTGCAGGTGCTTCGCCAAAAACTGGTGATTTAGCGACAAAGTTTGTGGAAATAATTCCACCAGCAGTGATAGCTGAATGTAGCAAAAACTGACGCCGATTTAGCTTCAATGGGTGATGAGATTCCATACTAAATAACAGCAACCTTAAACTAAAGTATTACAGGATAAGTGTTTACCACACGTTGTTATGTCAACAAGTAAAGATTGAGTTATCTAAGGGTTAATAAAATATATTTAGTTTGATGTAATCAGAATGGTAGTGTTGATTATGAACTGGTGTGAGCAAATTTATCCATGACCGAACAGAAAAGGATACAGAGCAACTAAATTTATTTATGAGTTGGTTAATTTTTAATTTTTAATTTTAATTCGGAGCGAAGCGACGTGACTGCTGCTGTCTTTTTAGAAAATGTCTACAAGTTTTACAACAATGTACCTGTAGTCAATGACCTATCATTCCAAATTGAAGCGGGGGAGATATTTGCTTTACTTGGCCCGAACGGTGCGGGTAAATCAACCACAATTCGGATGCTGACTACACTCACGAAACCGTCCCAAGGACGGATAGAAGTAGGTGGATATGATGTGACACGCCAAGCAACGTTGGCAAAACAGAGTATTGGCGTTGTCTTGCAACAAGTCAGTGTGGATAACGATTTAACCGTCTGGGAAAATATGGAACTGCACGGGAGACTACATCACATTAGTAACCCGCAGCGACAAAAATTGATTAATCAATGGCTAGAGTATGTTGAGCTAGCAGAAAAACGTAATGATTTGGTAAAAACCCTGTCTGGGGGTATGAAACGACGGTTGCAGATTGCGAGAGCTTTATTGCATCAACCGCAAATTTTGTTTTTAGATGAACCAACGGTAGGACTAGACCCCCAGACTAGGCGACGCCTCTGGGAAATCATTCGGGATTTAAATAAACAAGGGATGACGATGCTACTGACGACCCATTATATGGATGAGGTCGAATTTTTATGCGATGCCTTTGGTTCTACCAAGCCAGGACGCATCGGTATTATGGATAGCGGTAAGCTGATTTCTTTGGGAACTTTACAACAACTGCGTTTTGCTCACGGTGAAGGTTTGGTGATGAAACAATTAGGTGTATCTAATGTCGGAAGTGATAGCGTTCGTAATTGGGAATATCTGTTTTTCCCATCCTTGGAAGCAGCAAATATCTATTTGAATGAACAGCCAGATAAAACTGGAATGATGGTGCGTCCCTCTAATCTAGAAGATATTTTTGTGGAATTAACGGGACGCCAGTTAGATTAACCTCATCCTCCTAACTGCCGCAGCATGGCTTCTACCCTTTCTACGCCATCTGAGTCATTGCGCCGTTTGTACAAGTCACGGGCTTTCTGAAGCAAGCTGTTTGCTTGTTTGGCTTGTCGTCGCTGTTTATACATCGAACCCATCAACTCATAAGTCTGGGCGTTGTTTTTATCCAAATCGATTGCTTGTTGGTATGCCCAGGTAGCAGCATTATAGTCTCCCATACGCGATTGGGTTACAGCCAATCCTAAATAGGCGTTGACGTTGTTACGGTTCAGTTGTATGGCACGACGATAACCTTCCTTTGCCCCACGCGTGTCGCCCAAATTGGCTTTGATGTAACCTACAGCGTAGTAAAAATCACTATTGTTAGGACTGATGCCGATCGCTTTACGATAAGCTGCTAATGCTGCCTGGTAATTTCCCTGTTGAGCGTATAAATACCCAATACCTGAATGGATTTTAGCATTCTTCGGATCTAAACTAGCTGCTTGCTGATAAACAGCGATCGCACCACCATAATCCCCAGCATTGACTAACCTCCGTCCTTCCTCCAGTAATTGCTTTAATTCTGGGTTTTTGGCTTGCGCCACTAATACCTGAGCTTGAGCTACTGAAGGTATGGTGAAAGCAAAACATCCTAGTAACACCACACTAAACACGAATGATGTTGGTTTGTACACAGTAAATTTCCTGAAATTTTAGAGGACTTTTTTCTTGTACATTAAAACAAAAATATGGGTTTTTGAAAACTGTATTTATTCGTAGTGATTCAGATGTTAATAGTTCATTTTCTTTTCGTTTACATTTAGCACTACATAACAGAGTTTTTACTGAAGGATGAAGTGCAAGCGATCGAAAGCAGGTGAAGATACCCTACATATAAACCAGTACTATAGCAAAACTACACATTTTTTAATCAGTAGTTATACGTGTTACCCAGAACAACTCACCAGGAATTTGACTTAATCCTAAATTCTGATACAGCAAGCTTATAGGCTTTGACATTTATTCCTATTTTTATTGAATTTAAAAGCTTGCTGACTCTGTATCCAATTTTCTGACATTTTTAATCCTTGATACTACCCTTTGAGAAGTTTTCATTCAGGCATTTACATCCTTTTTTGGTCATTCAAAGATAAGATAAATTTAAACTGTCAAATGTAGGATTAACCTGTTTAGGACAACACTAACCCCAAAGTGCAATCTAAAATTGTATGAGAGGATGTTTATCACACTTGTCTTCTGTAAGAATAGTTACAATTATTAAAGTATTTTGAGAAATACTTTAATAATAAATATTAAGATATATCCCATATTGGAGGTTAATTTATGATTATAACTACCACTGATGTCATTCAAGGAGCCGTGATTGAATCATATTTAGGCATTGTGACAGCAGAAGTCGTCTACGGCAGCAATTTCTTACGGGATTTTTTGGCTGGTATTCGAGATATTATCGGTGGACGCACTGGTAGCTACGAGCGTTTATTTGAGCAGGGTCAACGCAAGGCACTAGAAGAATTAGAACAACGCGCACAACGTTTAGGAGCAAATGCTGTAATCGGGATTGAAATTGATACCGGCACAATAAATATTGACCAGTCAGGAGTGCTTTTGCTGATTACTGCCACAGGCACTGCTGTGAGGATGCGTTAGTTTTTGATGATTTTTATTTTTGACAATCATTACAAAGTTTTAATTAGATTAAGTCTAGTTCATACATAGCTAAAGCTGCTCTATGATAGCTATCTAATAGATGATAGCTAGCTAATATTTGCATTTTAAGTTAATAATTTTTATTTGAAAATTTAGAAAAAATTCTTAATGCATAAATAATTACTAAATTATATTAAAAATTGTGAAAGCAAATCTATTTTTCTCACTAAAGATACACCTATTAAATCTTTCTATCGATAGAGATTAAAACAGCTAGTTTAGTTATTTAATTTTAAGCATAAACATGAATATACCTAAGCAGCAACTTTGCTGAAACAGCACTGGAGAACATAAGCTATGTCATACGTAAATCGGACAGGTAATGACGCTATTCATACTGAGCCTGCGGTAGCAGGCAGAGTAGCCGAATATCACGATCTTGTTCGCTGGGGGCCGATTATCTCTGGTTTGTTGGTTTCCTTAGCTACCCAATTAATTTTGAGCGCTATCATTGGTGCGTTTGCAGCAGGCACAGTTGAAGGTTCAGGTGCGCCCAGAACAATTGCCCCTAACGCTGCGGGTAATGCGGGGCTTTGGTCAACTATCGCTTTACTAATTTCCCTATTTACTGGTGGTTGGGTTACAGCCCGTGCTTGTGGGCCCATGAACCGCAATACAGCGCTTCTGAACGGTGCAATTCTTTGGGCAACGACTTTGGCAGTTAGCTCATGGCTTTTAGCAAGTGGAGTATCTGGTGCTTTTGGTGTTGCTGCTTCTAACGCAGGAGAAGTCATAAACCAGGTACAACAGCAAGGTGGTGTTAATGTACCACAAGCAAACATAAGTGCCCAACAAGCTCGTGAAACGGCAGCTAATTTACGTTCAGGATTGTGGTGGTTTGTGTTTGGTTCTTTGTTGGGTTTAATAGCCTCAATGATTGGAGCCGTAACTGGCGCTCGTAGTCCTCGGACTAACACTTACAATACTTAAACTTAAATAATTGTTTGAAAAATCAAATGTTATTTATAAAAAAAAGCACCTTTAAAAAGGTGCTTTTTGTTTATAGCACAATACAGTTGTTAAACCTAAAACTCAACTTCTACGTAGGTTGGATTGAGGAACGAAACCCAACATTTCCTTAACTTTGTTGAGTTTTACTTCGTTCTACCCAACCTACAATTTTCTTAACTGAACATAAAATGCAAACTTTACTACCACAGTTCACCATTTTAGATATGAACCTTCAATTCCCTGCTCGCGACGAATTTTTCCATCTTTTTCAAACCAGGCAATTACTTGCTGCGCTGTCAAATCTTCAATAGCAACACCGTACTCTTGGGCAATATGCTTCAAAAGCTTCAGTGATGAAATTGTCAATCTTGTTAAAAACTTTTCTGGGGAAGACAACAACGCCGCATCTACTTTTGCTGACTCTTCCAGGGTTAAAAATTGTGTTGATGGTTGCTGTGGTGATACATCCATAAATGAAAAAATGAAATGCTATCTCAAAGTTAGTTAGGTATTAGTTATTAAAAAAATGACAAATGACAAATGACAAAGGACTAATGACTAATGACGAATTTGTACTAAATAACCACAACGATGTTCGCCATCAATAATCCAGTGGGTGCGCTCTACGTTACAATCTGGTAAGACGGCTGCAAACATTTCTAATTCGTGACCACAGATGCTAGGAAAAGACTCGGCAACGTTAGAAATGGCGCAGTTATGCTCCATTAAGATAAAGCGATCGCTCTCAAAGCAGTCATTCACATCAACAGGGTGATACTCCGCCATGAAGCCTTCCGCTTTTCTCAACTCAACTAAGTTGGCTACACGTTCTCGCAGTGAACCGTTACCCACGCGATCGCGGTATTCTTTCGCTTTGCGCTGCCACTGTTTCTCTAAAATCGATTTAAATTGATCGTGTCCTACCGTTTCGGCTAAGGTGTCTAGCAACGAAACCGCAAAATTTCCGCTTGCATCACCAAAGCGATCGCTCATTGTTCGGTGCAAGCGATCGCGTCCTTGACGACTCAATTCATAAAGATGCTGCGGACGCCCCATCCCTGCCGCCTGCACTGATGTCGAATACAAAACTAGCTCCTCCGTCTCCAAATCTTTGAGATGGCGACGAATAGCTTGGGGGGTAACGTCTAAAACTTCAGCTAGCTCTAAAGCCGTTGCTTTTTCGTGTTTGTGCAGATATTCTAGGATATCTTGCTTGGTTGAGGACTGGTGGGTAGTCGCCATCTTCATGTGGTGCGAGACGTTCAGCGAACGCCCCAAAAATTAATTTCTTTGAAAATTTGACCGTGCCAATTTCGGATTTTGGATTTTGGATTTTGGATTAAAAAAGTTTTCTAGTATATGCCCCGCTACGCTATCGTCAATCTAAAATCCCTGAGCCAAGCACCTTTGTGGTCTCTTTCAATCCAAAATTGCAAATCTAAAATCCAAAATTGTTTGACTTTGACAACATTGTTGTTGTTAATTTAGCGTAAAATGAAGATAGATTAAACAACATAGCTGTTGTTTTACTCTCCACCACTATTCTAGCAGCCGTGTAACCATTCCGTAACGGTAGATGGGAATCGGCTAAAGAAACCCCGTCTCCCATCCTTATAGAGAGATTCAAGTTCCGAACACGAGAGATTATTACTGATGAGTGCCACTGTCAAAACCTTAGTCAACCAACCCTACAAGTACGGCTTTGTCACGGACATTGAGGCCGACACTATTCCGCGTGGACTAGACGAGGACGTTATCCGCTTGATCTCCTCTAAGAAGAACGAGCCGCAGTTCATGCTGGACTTTCGCCTCAGAGCTTATCGCCAGTGGCAAAAAATGACGGAACCAACTTGGCCGAATGTCAAGTATCCGCCAATCAATTATCAGGATATCATTTATTACTCAGCGCCAAAACGCAAGAAAGAAAAACTAAACAGCTTGGATGAAGTTGATCCAACACTTTTAGAAACCTTCGAGAAGTTAGGCATTTCTCTATCTGAACAGAAACGACTGGCAAACGTCGCCGTCGATGCAATTTTCGATAGCGTTTCTGTCGCCACTACATTTAAAGAAAAGCTAGCGGAAGATGGCGTTATTTTCTGTTCGTTTTCGGAAGCGTTGCAAGAACACCCAGAACTGATCAAAAAATATTTGGGTAGCGTTGTTCCCATAGCTGACAATTATTTTGCCGCCTTGAACGCTGCCGTATTTAGCGATGGTTCTTTTGTCTATATTCCTAAAGGCGTAAAATGCCCAATGGAACTGTCTACCTACTTCCGCATCAACTCTGGTGACACGGGACAATTTGAGCGGACTTTGATTGTCGCCGAAGAAGGTAGTTATGTTTCTTACCTGGAAGGTTGCACCGCACCAATGTATGACAGCAACCAGTTGCACGCCGCCGTTGTGGAACTTGTCGCTCTGGATAACGCGGAAATTAAATATTCCACCGTCCAAAATTGGTACGCTGGAGATGCCAATGGTAAAGGCGGTATTTACAACTTTGTCACCAAACGCGGTTTGTGTCAGGGCGTTAATTCCAAGATTTCCTGGACTCAAGTAGAAACAGGTTCGGCAATTACTTGGAAATATCCTAGCTGCGTGTTGGTGGGTGATAACTCTGTGGGTGAGTTCTACTCGGTGGCGCTGACAAATAATATGCAGCAAGCTGATACGGGTACAAAGATGATTCACGTAGGTAAAAATACCCGCAGTACAATTATTTCTAAAGGAATCTCCGCAGGTAATTCTAGTAATAGCTATCGGGGTTTAGTGAAAGTCAATCCGACGGCTAAAGGCGCGAGAAATTATTCCCAGTGCGACTCAATGCTGATTGGGGATAATGCCCATGCTAATACTTTCCCTTATATCCAGGTGCAAAATAATACTGGTAAGGTGGAGCATGAAGCTTCTACTTCTAAGATTGGGGAAGATCAACTTTTCTACTTTGCTCAACGGGGTATTTCAGCAGAAGATGCCATTTCAATGATGGTTAGCGGCTTCTGTAAGGATGTTTTTAATCAGCTACCGATGGAGTTTGCTGTGGAAGCTGATAAGTTGTTGAGTTTGAAGTTGGAAGGCAGTGTTGGATAAATGGAAGCAAGGATAAACACAGAACGCCGATGTCTCTGTGTTTATCTTTTGGAAGAATGACGAACCGCGAAGAGAGAAGGGAGAGAAAATGATTATTGAAAATAGCGAAGTTGTGCTGTCGGTACGGAATCTGACGGCTAATGTTGATGGGACACCGATTTTGAAGGGTGTGAATCTGGAGGTGCGATCGGGTGAAATTCATGCGATTATGGGGCCGAATGGTTCTGGTAAGAGTACCTTTTCTAAGGTGTTGGCTGGGCATCCGGCGTATGAGGTGACTGGCGGTGAAGTGATTTTCCAAGGGCAAAATCTGTTGGAGTTGGAACCAGAGGAACGCGCTAGAAGTGGTGTATTTTTGGCGTTTCAGTATCCGTTAGAAATTCCGGGTGTGAGCAATTTGGATTTCTTGCGGGTGGCGTACAATTCCCGTCGCAAGGCGCAAGGTTTAGAGGAAATAGACGCTTTTGATTTTGACGATTTGATTGAGGAAAAGCTGGATGTGGTGAAGATGAATGCCAGTTTTCTCAGTCGGAGTTTGAATGAAGGGTTTTCTGGTGGTGAGAAGAAGCGGAATGAAATTTTGCAAATGGCGCTGCTAGAACCAAAGTTAGGAATTTTGGATGAAACAGATTCGGGTTTGGATATTGACGCGCTCCGAATTGTGGCGAATGGGGTAAATCAACTGGCAAGTCCAGAAAATTCGACAATTTTAATTACTCACTACCAACGGTTACTCGATTATATTGTGCCTGATTTTGTGCATGTGATGGCACAGGGGCGGATTATTACGAGTGGTGGTAAAGAACTGGCGCTGCAATTAGAGTCTCGCGGTTATGACTGGGTGCTGGAAGAGTTTGCAGCTGCTGAGGTGGGTGTGTAATGAGTATTCAAGTATCTCCTAGTCCTATTCCTAATTCCAATGTAGTCAGTTTGACATCAACTCTGCTAGATAGAGATGATTATCTGACTGGGTTGTTAAATCAAGTAACGGCAACGAAAACAGAAGGTTGGTTGCAGGAATTACGCCAAAGTGCTGCAAATTGGGTACGTCACTCGATTCTCCCGACTACCCGCGAGGAAGAATGGCGATTTACTGATTTGTCGTCTCTGCGAAAGGTGCAATTTAATAATGTAGAGGCGGTAAATTTTGCGTCTTTGCAGTTTGATATTTTGCCAGAGGCGGCTAATAGTCGTTTGGTATTTGTTAATGGCGTTTTTGCGCCGGAGTTATCAGCAGTTTCAGATTTACCATCTGGAATTGTGGTGAGTAATTTGGCTGGTTTGTCTGCGGTTGAGCAGGAAGGTGTACGGCAGTATTTAGCTCAAGCTGAGGGAGCGCAGGAAGTTTTTACTGCTCTCAATACGGCTGGAATAACTGATGCAGCTGTGGTGTGGGTGAAGAAGAATGTGGTAGTTGAAACGCCAATTCATTTGGTGTTTATTTCGGTTGCGGGTGAGACAGCGACGATTTCGCAGCCGCGTTGTTTGGTAGTGGCGGAAAGTGGTTCGCAGGTGACGTTGGTTGAAGAGTATGTGGCAGGCAAGATGCCTACCCCACAAGAGGAAGAAGTTTACTTAACTAACGCGGTTACGGAAGTTTGGGTTGGTGACAATGCTGAGGTGAGTCACACTAGGGTTGAGCAAGAAGGTGCAGAGGCTTTTCATATTGGGAAGACTGCGATCGCACAAGCTCGTGATAGTCGATATACTTGTCATGCCATAACTTTAGGTGCGAAGTTGTCGCGGCACAATTTAGAAATTTTGCAAACTGGTGAGCAGACACAAACTACTCTCAATGGTTTGACGATAATTTATGGTAAGCAATTGTCTGATACTCACAGTGCGATCGCACTTAACCATCCCCACGGTACAAGTGACCAATTGCATAAATGTATTGTAGGCGATCGCGCTCATGCGGTGTTCAATGGTAAAGTTTTTGTACCCAAACTAGCGCAGTTAACAAATGCATCCCAGTTGAATCGCAATTTGCTACTATCATCGAAAGCCAGAGTTGATACCAAACCCCAACTGGAAATTACTGCGGATAATGTAAAGTGCGCCCACGGTGCTACCGTTAGCCAATTAGAAGATGACGAAATATTCTATCTGCAAAGTCGGGGAATTGATGAAAACGATGCTCGGAAGTTGTTAATTAACGCCTTCGCTGCTGAAGTTATCAACAAAATACCAGTTCCCTCTCTGCGAGAAATCCTTTTAAACAAAGTGAATAATCTCAAGTCCCTGACTAATGAGTAATAACGTAATCTACCAATGACTTTTACTCCTACCAAAACCCTTGCTGATAAAGTTCGCGCTGACTTCCCGATATTGCATCAGGAAGTCAACGAGAAACCCCTGGTTTATCTCGATAATGCTGCGACTTCGCAAAAGCCTTTATTCGTATTAAATACCCTACGGGATTATTACGAGCAATATAATGCTAACGTGCATCGAGGTGCCCATTCTCTAAGTGCTAAAGCTACTGATGCTTATGAAGGTGCTAGAGATAAAGTTGCCAAATTCATTAATGCTGCATCCCGTCAGGAAATTGTTTACACCCGCAACGCAAGTGAGGCAATTAACCTAGTAGCTTATAGCTGGGGAATGAATAATTTGCAGCCGGGAGATGAAATTATTCTCTCGGTGATGGAACACCACAGTAATATTGTGCCTTGGCAATTGGTAGCACAAAAAACGGGTGCAGTACTGAAATTTGTTGAATTAACACCAGAAGAAACTTTTGATTTGGAACAGTTTAAAAAGCTGATTTCTGAGAAAACTAAGCTGGTGTCGGTAGTGCATATTTCTAATACTTTGGGTTGCATTAATCCAGTAGAAGAAATTGCTGCGATCGCTCACAGCTATGGTGCTAAATTTTTAGTTGATGCTTGCCAAAGTGTTCCCCATTATCCTGTCGATGTACAAAAAATAGATTGTGATTGGTTGGTAGCATCTGGTCATAAAATGTGCGCTCCAACTGGGATAGGATTTCTGTATGGCAAATTGGAACTGTTAGAATCAATGCCACCTTTTTTTGGTGGTGGTGAGATGATTGCAGAGGTTTACTTAGACCATTCCACTTATGCAGAATTACCGCATAAATTTGAAGCTGGTACACCTGCAATTGGAGAAGCGATCGCACTTGGTGCTGCGATCGATTATCTTAGCAGTATTGGTATGGATAAAATCCACGCCTACGAAGCAGAATTAACGGCTTATTTGTTCCAACAATTAGAGCAAATTCCCCAAATTAGAATTTACGGCCCCAAACCAAATGCAAAAGGTGAAGGGAGAGCCGCTCTTGCGTCGTTCACAGCCGGGGAAGTTCACGCTAACGACTTATCTACATTATTAGATCAAGAAGGCGTTGCCATCCGTTCTGGACATCACTGTACACAACCATTACACCGTTACTTAGGTCTTGCTGCAACCGCACGAGCAAGTCTATCTTTCTACAATACCCGTGAGGAAATTGATATTTTCATCAAAGCACTGAAAGAAACTATTGATTTTTTTGCTGATTTCTCTAGTTAAAAGTAGACAAAATTTTAGATGCTGATTGTGCCAGTTATTAACTAACAATAGTTGGCACAATTTTGCTGTTTCGATTATTTATAGGAGCAACTAAACTGTCATACAGTGACTTTACTTTAATTTGTGTTCATGATATGAAGAAATTTATTCAGCAAAGTAAAACTATAGATAAAATTAATTTGCTGGAATCCTTTAGCACTTGGGTGCGGGGAAAGATAGCTTAAAATCATGAATTAATTACGAATTACAAATTACGAATTATTTTAATATGATTGTCAAGTCAACAGTTGGTGAACAAAGAACAGTGCTATATAACATTAGTTGGGAAACCTTTGAAGCCTTGTTGAGAGATACAGGTGAAGATAGAGGTTCTCGGTTTGCTTATGATTGCGGTGTTTTAGAAATTATGACTCCACTTTTTGAACATGAAAACCCAAAAATTCAATTTGACCGTTTTATTCTAGTCTTAGCTGGAGAATTAGGAATTGAAATTAGAAGCGCTGGTTCTACAACATTGAAGCGGAAAATATTAAAGTGGGGAATAGAACCAGATACTTGCTACTATATCCAGAATGAACTAGCTATTAGGGGTAAGCAAACTTTAGATTTAGAAAATGATTTGCCGCCTGACTTAGCAATTGAGATTGACATTACCAGCAGTTCAGTTAACAAATTGGGGATTTATTCAGCTTTGGGTGTAACTGAACTTTGGAGATACGACGGGCAAAATTTAAAGTTTTCTCAGTTGATAGAAGGGCAATATGTAGAGTGTAAATCTAGTATTGCTTTTCCTATAGATTACCAAAATCTACGCTTGTATTTGTTTGTCCGAACTTTGGCTATGTGTTCAAATTTTAAAGACACAACGCCGCAGGCTTCATCAAAAGATAAGAATTGATGCTTTATTTAACTGGTAATTAAGATAAGTCATTTATAATTTAAAAGAAGTTTATATTTAACTAAGTACATTAACAACAACCATGCACCCTATATTAAAAGTCGATATTTCTGAACTAAGTGTATCTGAACGTATACAGCTTGCCGAGGACTTATGGGACAGCATTCTTACCACACCCGATGAAGTTCCTCTCAACGATGAGCAAAAACAAGAATTAGATAGACGCTTGGAGATGCATCGCCAAAACCCAAACCAAGGTTCAAACTGGCAATCCGTCAAGCAAAGACTAGGTTTAACTGAATGAGCTATCAGTTAATAATTAGTCCAGAAGCAGAACTGGATATTCAAGATGCTTTTGAATGGTATGAGCAACGTGATTCTGGAGTAGGTTCGGAGTTTGTACGTGCCGTTGATAGCTGTTTAGCATTAATCGGACGTAATCCTTCAGCTTATCCCGTGGTGTATCGACAAGCGCGGCGATTATTAATACGTAGGTTTCCCTATGGTGTTATTTATATTGTAGAAGAAAATGTTATCACTGTAATTGCTTGTTACCACGTCAAACGTAATCCTAAACAATGGCAAAGCAGGAATATTTGAACGCTTTTATGATCTCGCCTACAATCACCGGAACCATCTATATATATCCTCTTAGTCTCTCGATTTTGACAACTCATTTAGGATTGCTATAGTTAGAAAAACCTTTAGTTTAACAGAGTAAAAGCTAAGATTGGCAAGAATTTTAATTGCTGAGTTGGGATGTGCAATAAGACACCAGGGGTCTTTCTTGAAAATTGCTATAACTGTGGCTATGGCATTCACGCATTTATACCATAACTCATAAAGAAATCTACCGTATCCCCATCAACAATTAATTACCACTGAGCGCCTAAAGACCACTCCTCCTTGATAGTTACATCTTAAACTGTAGTGTTTGACCAGTGACATAGGCGTAGACTGTCGTAGACATCGTTTGGTAAAATCCACCATGTTCTGCTTGTGCTATCTAGTTTGTACTTAAGTTAACTTTATTCAACCGAGAATTGTTAGTTTACAGTTGATTACTCTTAGTACAAGCAGCAATAACGCTGCTATTAATTCAGCTAGAAGCGTATTGAATAAAACTATGGCGAGTAAGGCGATGAATTGTTGTTGATGAGGATGATAACAGATTCGTAAGACAGTATGATGCTCTCTCCTATCTGCCGTTGTAGCTGAATCTAAATGTACATTCTAGAATCAACTTTTGATTCACTAGGGAATAGGGCTGAATTTCTAAAGCACGTTGAAAAGCTCGGATAGCTTGACTATACTCTCCTATTGCTGCATAGCATAAGCCCATACCATGAAGCGCCCCAAAATGTATTGGATTTATCTGTACAACCATCTGACAATCAGCCAGAGATTTTTGATAATCGCCAATACTGTAATAGAGGAAAGCTCGACGATTCCAAGCTTCGGCAAAATCTGGCTGGTCTTTAATTAATGCCGTCAGCGCTATTTCAGCTTCAGCAATTTCACCTGCATCCAGTAACTTTTGACTGCGGTCAATTATTTCCAGCCCATAGATTCCCTTTTGCTGAAACCAGATCCGCCAGATTTTTCTGGTTGCCTTGTCGCGCACTGTGGCATCCGGGTTTTTCAACTCTTCAAGTAAGGAATTGATAAATAAAGAATCCATGAATTTGAGATCAGTGAATATACCTTTGTATTAACTTTCTCACAAAATACATGGATTGAATCATTTTTAAAGTCATCTTTAAATTAATCTTGATTAATTGCTAATTATGAAATTTATGTATGATTTATTGTGTTCAACAATATGACTAATACCATACTAGATATTTAGAGTCATAAAAATAAAAACTGACTTAGGTAGCTAGCAGCTTTCTTTGGCGACATCAATATACTAGAACTGCAATATGCAGTTAGATAAAGGTTGTTTGCAGGTAGATGGCAAGATTATGAAACCAGGCGGTAATTTGGTTATTACCAAAGCCGCAGTTGAGCCAGTTTGGTATTTACCAGGAATTACTAAGCGCTATGAAATTACACAATCACAGTTGCTTTGCCCGTAAAGAATGTGATGAGCTTCTAAAAATTAATGCCGAATATGTTGTATTAGTTTTTCACAAATTATCTTAGTAGCTAATATACTCTTTAATAGAACCTAAATTTATCTGCTTACTAGCTGCACCGGAAGGTATAGAGAGTCTTGTGATATACATTACATTCCGATGTAATATTATATGCCTCTGTCATTGATGACCATTTGGATAAACATCGCTAATTAAGTACTGGGTTATGAGATACAGGCACGGTGGGCTACACCTAAGCTTATATAACACAAAATAAGCTGATTAGCTCAATCGAATGACGCTCAAATCCAGTTATTAACCTAACACTGCACAAATCGTAAGTTAACAAATTTTACTTCATTAAATATGGCAATATTCTTAAATAAATACATACTAAATACATCACATTGATACAGTAACTTTATATAAAATGGTGATTATTTTTCTGAGTTATTCCATAATCATCTATAATGTTGGATAATTTAATTAATTTTTCGATTAAAACGATAAATATTACATAGTAGGTACTAATGATACAACCGACTATCGCACAATTAGAAACAGAAATATCAAAGCAAATCATCAAATTATATAATGAAAGATTAGGAAAGTCTCCTAGCCAAATCATTTGTCATTTTTTTGATACTGAAATCGTAATTTCTATAGAAAACTCGGTTACTCAAGCTGAACAAACTTTACTGAAAGGAGGTTATGATACTTTAGCTGAACAAGTACGATTATATTTAGAAAAAATAATTAAACCAGATTTAAAAAATTTGATTGAAGAAATTATTGGTCAACCTGTCCTTTACCTGATGACAAATACAAATTTAATAACAGGTCGTACTGGGATTGTTGTAATTCTCAAAGAATTACCCGAACTTCGTAATCCCGAACCTATTCCCAAGATAAATATTAGGAATTTAGCTGACTGATGTGGCGACTGATTACCACTTCTAATTGATTAAAATCATAGGGTTTAGTAATGCAATCATCAAATGCTGTGAGCATTGTGAAGCGCTCGTTTTGTACTGTTGTTATAGGTGTGACTGCAATGATTGGAATGGTAGCAGTTTTTGAGTCATCTTTGAGATTGTCAATGACTCGGTTCGCACTCAAATTAGATAGCTTCATATCTAGCAGAATTAAATTTGGTTGATGAGTTTGTGCCAACATCACAGCCCTCACCCCTTGTTTAGTACAAATACATGAAAAATTTAATATTCCTAGATGAGAATTAAGTAGCTCTAAATCATGTAAACTCTGTTCTACAACCAAAATTAAAGGCTGTTCATTCATAAGCAGTTAGTCCTGTCCAAGAAAAGCTATTCATCAAAACTCCACCCATCAGGAAAACCTGAAAGTCTTTGTTTATAGCAAGTGTTTAATTGAATGTACGAACGACCAACTAAAGCATAAAAATCAATAGCTTAATATATGGTTCATTCGGTTGTCCATCAGTGCTAATTAGGAAATAACATCGTAAAGCAGTCATAACATCAAGCAAATATTAGCATAATTGATGTATGTAATTGCAAGGATTGACCATAAGAGCTGATTCGTAAAGAGAATCTGAAGAGTACTCAAATCCTTGCTAGGTCTGAGTTTCAGCGAATAAGTGCTGTATTGACTTAAATTACTGAAACCCTTCTTAAACAAGTACTTTACTTGAGTTTACAAATTAGCTCTAAAGATCGGTATTTTAACTCTGTTTTGTCACTCTTGGAAAACAATAATCGAAGCAAGATTTTGAAACTTTGATTGAGTCAACCTTTGAGCCTCAAATTAATTAAGTATATTTAACCATCAAGTAACTGACGTGCATAAGCGATCGCCTCTGTTGGAGTTGAAAGTTTCCCCTCAGCTTGTGCTACGCCAATTTCAGTTAGCAGTTGACCGATAATTGGCGAAGCTGGAATATCTAATGTTGTAATCAACTCCTTCCCGCTTACTAGGGGAGTGGGATGAGCGATCGCATCATTAGGGTTAAGGTAGCGGTCGATCAAAGGTGCTAAGATTTGGTAGCCCATTGCTTTAGTTTCCACTGCTGTCTGTAGTGGCTTGTCACCAGATATTGCCTCTAGCAAATAATTAATTGCTACAGCTAGCACTGCCGTAGTCGGGAACACAATATCTGCATCATGAAACAAAAAGTATTGTTCTCGCAACGACATATCAACTACTTGAAATTGCGGTAACAGTTTCAAAGCAGTAGTTACACCTCGGATTTCGGCACGACTATAAGTTAGTTCCTGTAGCTCTATTTCTGCTAATTCTGGATCTGGGTTGACGAGACAAGCAAGTTTGGCAATACCTAGCCAAGTAGTTTTAATACTATCGCGGACATATTCTTGCAGTTGTACGCCTAGTTGTTGCCAATTTTCTGTGAGTAAGGCGGCAGCTGTGTCAACTGCTGCTAGTTTGAGCAAGCTTTCACGGGTGGCATTTTTGAAGAAAGGGGCAAGTAAACCATCTTCCCAGGCCATTGTAATCCAAGGAGTACCTTGAGAATTTGCCAATAGATAGCCAATTTCTACCCTAACTCTTTCGGCTGCAACTTTGCTAAGATGTGATGCCAAAGAACGAATTGCGGCTTGGGTAGCTGGCTCAATAGTAAAACCTAGTTGGGCGGCTTGGCGATAACCTCGCATTAACCGCAAAGGGTCATCTTCTAGGTTCGCAGGTGATACCATTCGCAAAATGCCCTGTTGTAAGTCTAGATAACCTTGCAGAGGATCGATAATTTCTTGTGTATGGGGATTATAAGCGATCGCATTTACCGTAAAGTCCCGTCTGTGCAAATCAACTTCTAAACTATTTCCTTCCTGTTGGGCAAAGTCAGCTGTAGCGTGGGGAAAAACCACACGCGCAATTTGTCGTTCGGCATCGAGTAACACAAAACCAGCTTTGTAATGATGAGCGATCGCTCTGGCTACCTTTACCGCCTTAAATGGTATAACAAAATCTAGATCCAGATATTCACGAGTTCTGCCCAGGATCGCATCTCGGACAGCACCACCTACCATGTAAGCGGGTTGTGGCAAGAATTCCAAGCTAAAAGGCCAATTTTCGGGAGCGAGGGTAGAAGGAATTGATTCGTGCATTGTAATAAAAATCAACCCAGCAACTCATGAATAACAGTTGGGCTTAAGTTAGATTAACAATAAAGGCCCCTGGAGTTGGTTCTATTATGTGTATTTGCGTGAACTGCCACTATGTAGACAGCTGTGTTACCTATCATGCCGTAGAAGGGCAGCACCAACAGCCTCACTTGACTGAAACACCAAATTTTGATCCGAATGAACCTTCTATCAATGTCAACATTCGGACAAAAGATGATGTGATTGAAATGGAATGGGATGTTGTTGGTTGTCTGAGCTTTAAACGGGAAACAGGTAAGTGGTCGAAGTTGCGTCCTGGTGAATTAGTGCCGACTTGATAGAAAATGAACAAGAGTGGCAGTACTTAGAACGATGGGCGGCAAGAGAATTTTGAAGCGTCCCATAACTAACAAAAGTTATTGTCACTCAAGCGATCGCAGAAGATAAAAAAGCTAGCCAAAGACAACAGCATGACCAACGTACAACGACTAGATCATATAGAAGATGAACTTGAAATTGTTAAGCGATTGCTAGTGTCTACTGCTAGCTATGCCGAATCAGCAAGCAGGCGGCTTGATGAGTTGACCATAAAACAAGACCGTACCCAATCTCACCTTGATGAGTTGACCATAAAACAAGACCTTACCCAATCTCACCTTGACCAGATAGGGGTGCGTGTTGATGAGTTGACCATAAAACAAGACCGTACCCAATCTCACCTTGATGAGTTGACCATAAAACAAGACCGTACCCAATCTCACCTTGACCAGATAGGGGTGCGTGTTGACCAGTTGACCATAAAACAAGACCGTACCCAATCTCACCTTGATGAGTTGACCATAAAACAAGACCGTACCCAATCTCACCTCGATCAACTAGGGGCACGTGTTGACCAGATAGGGGGGAAGATTGACCAACTTTCTGATAAGGTTGATAGTTTTATCACTCACACGCAACGCCTATTTACAAAGGCAGGCAGTGAGATCGAGGAAACAAAGGCACGAACTGAGCGATTAGAAGCACTTATGCTAAAGCTTGACCGAAGCTTTGAAGAACAAAAATCTCAGTTTCAGGAGTTTCAACTCACCACAGGTGCTACCTTAGAGCGAATTGACCGAGTTTTGGACTATCTACTAAAACAGCAAGGCGGTAATCCAAATCCCTCATCTTAGCCGCGATCGCTTTTAGAGAGTGAACAGGATTGGCTCTCACAAACATTGTAACAAGACCCTTTAATTGATTGTTACTTAAGAACCGCTATGTTGTTATATGCTGGAATAAATAAATCACGTTAACTCTATAAAAATAGATATTTTAAGTAACTTTGACAACGGAACTAGAAGGTTTTGTAATAAATAAATACGCCTTAGCACTACACACCACCACTCCCGAATTGGGTTTGGCAATTACTAACTTTGCTGTTGAAACCCGCTCTCAAACTTGGAATCTGGGGCGTGATTTATCTAGTTTAGTGCATCAATATTTAATTGAATTTATTAAACCACAAACTTGGGCAGATTTGTCCTTTATTGCAGTTGCAAAAGGCCCCGGTGGCTTTACCGGAACTCGGATTGGTGTTGTTACTGCTCGGACTTTAGGGCAACAGTTAGATATTCCTGTATTTGCGATTTCAACTTTGGCTGCGGTAGCTTGGTCAGAAGCAGGCAAAAGTCAAAATTCAAAAACTATTGCTGTAGAAATGCCAGCACAACGAGGTCAAATTTTTGCTGCTATTTATCAGTTTCAGCCAGATACTTTTAAACTAAAAGTGTGTTTGTCAGATAGAGTGTTGACACCAGAAGCGTGGCAGGAAACTTTAGCAAATTGGAACACTAATTATCAGCTGATTCAAGCTCAATCTGGTCTAGCAGCGACGGTGACAAGTATTTTGGAACTAGCTAATCTCGATTGGCAAGAGGGCAAAATTCCTAATTGGTCAGAGGCTTTGCCATATTATGGGCAGCATCCTGTAGAACTTTAACTGATATGTATCGCAGTGCATAAATCCAAAATCAAAACAGCCACAGCCAAACAGGGAGAGTAACCAGTAATACTATAGCCCCAGCAGCTAAGGCAGTAACTGCCAGATCGCGATCGAGATTGAATGTCTCAGCAATTACCAGTGTGGCAAAAGCTGGAGGCATGGCCATTTGTAAGATAATTACCTTTGCTGTGGAACCAGTTAATCCAAACAGTGGTAAGATGCTACCCAATATCAAGGGAACTAGCAACATTTTGATTCCCAAGCTTATCCCTGCTTGTGGTAAGCTACCCCAAGATTTAAGCAGCCCTAGTCGCATTCCGATTAACACCAGGGATAAAGCTACACTATACCAAGCAAATTTCTCCAAACAGAATTCTACTACTGTGGGAATTGTCGCTTCTCGAACCAGCAAGCCAAATCCGAAACTCCATAAGGCAGGATTAATTAAGATGGCCCTAGCAGTCTGCCAATGATTATGGACACCAACACCAAAACGCGCTGCTAGCAACACACCCAAGCCATAAGCTCCTGGGAATGAACCTAATAAATCGTAAAATAGCGCCCAAGCAAAGTATTCCTTGCCTACCATTGCTAAGGTAATGGGAAAGCCAAGATAACCAGTATTACCCAACATTGCGGCTAATATCAAGCTAGCCTGAGTTGATGGTTGGGAAACAGTCTTTCTAAAATAGGCTTGTCCTTTAATGACTAACCAAGCTAAAAATGCTCCTAGTAAAATAGCTAGGTAAGCGATCGCAGGTGCAATCCAAATTTGCCCTGATAAACTAGATTGACGCAAAAACGATACTATGCTTATGGGTACTCCCACCCAAAAAAGAAACAGTCCTAAACGTGTAGGAACTGTTACAGGTAGTTTGCGTCCCAGGATAAAACCTACCAGGACTAATCCTCCCAGCTTGACGTATAGTTCTAAAAGGTTTGTCAAGATTGCGCCTAAGAACCACAGATGTAAAATGCTACCTGTTACGTCTACTTTTGTCCAGTGCAAAATCTGTTATGGCTATTCCACAAAAACAGGAGTTTACCCTTGAATAAGGCAGGGTTTTCTGGAAAACCGCAAAACTCATCGAATGACTTTGGTGATGATATTCCAGTGGCTGTACGCGATACCCCTGTTGCAGCACCTAAAATTTGGTTGCAACCCCGAATTATTTTGATTGGGGGAGTAACAGGATTTGTCCTGCTATCTTTAATTAGCGGTTTGTGGTTTTTCGTGACTGCACCCAAAAAAACCGCCGATTCTCAACCTTTACCAGCTACTTCTGCTCCGGGGACGACCGCAGCATCTAATAATTCTAGCGATACTGTGTTAGGGCATTTTCCATACCCAGAAGCCCCTGAGTCAGAACTAGTAACCATCTCCGCAAATAGGGGCATTAGAATGCGAAAAACTGCTGCCCAAAAATTTGAGGAGATGGTAGCAGCAGCCCGGAGTTCAGGTGTAATTGTAGTGCCAATTTCTGGCTTTCGCTCAGTCAAAGACCAAGAGCAGTTGTTTTTTGCTGTCGGTGCCCAGCGAAATCAAACGCCAGCAGAACGAGCCGCCCTCAGCGCTCCTCCTGGTCATAGCGAACATCACACAGGTTATGCAGTGGATGTTGGAGACGGATCGGTACCAGCAACTAATCTTCAAACTAACTTTGACAATACCAAGGCTTATCGGTGGCTACAAGCAAATGCAGCGCGTTTTGGTTTTGAAATGTCATTTCCCAAAGATAATGCTCAAGGTGTAAGTTATGAGCCTTGGCACTGGCGTTTTGTAGGCGATCGCAATAGTTTAGAAATGTTCTACAAAGCCAGAAACTTGAAACCCGCTAAGTTATCACAATAGGAGCCAAAATAATTCGTAATACTTCGGCTACGCTCAGTACAAGTTCGTAATTCGTAATTCGTAATTATTACCTCTGTTTCTCATAATGGAGGCTGAAGTACTACTTTCTTAAGGGCTGGACAATAATATCCAGCGATTTCTTTAGCGATCGCATCTAGTCGGGAAATTTTATCTAGATTGCAAAGTAACATTACAGTAATTTTGTCATCAATAAAGCGGGTAATGTTACTTGCAAATCCTAGTATCGAACCATTATGACCAACTACTCGGCGATCGCCATAATTAAATACCCACCAACCTAAACCTGCAATGATTTTTGTTTGGTGATGTGGAGATGAGGGAGCAGGAAAGCAGGGGAGCAGGGGAGCAGAGGGGCAGAAATTCTTCCTAATTCCCAATGCCCAATGCCCAATGCCCAATGCCCAATGCCCAATGCCCAATGCCCAAT
>NZ_JAVRCL010000084.1:0-5947 GCF_034530775.1 Nostoc sp. DedSLP04
TCTGATTAACTCAGCCTTGCTGGGTCATTTTGCATGGCTTAGTCTAAACTCCAGTTGCATGGAATACAGACCTAACAAGAACAGCCCCTTCCCTTCTAGCGTTGGGGAGTAAGATTCAAAGCCTCTCTCCTTTTAGGAGCTACGGTGTACACACAAGTCCTCCTCACCCCCTCTCTTGCTAAGGGGGAGAACCGGATATTTCCCCCCTTGACAAGGCAGGGCTGATTCATTCCCCAAAGAGCTTTAAAAATCAAGGGTTATAGCGATTAAAAATTAGTTATTTTGTTACCAACGTGCCGATGAAACCAACTATTTTACTGATATTTCAGTGCTTAAATGTTCATCTTTTCGTCACGCTTACTTACAATTTTCTCGCTAACCATCTTGACAAATCCTGTTTGAAATGGAATGAAACAGCCCTGCCTTGACAAGGGGGGACTAAGGGGGGTAAATCCAGGGTTTGGGCTTCATTACCAAGATGTGTGTACACGGTAGCCTTTTAGGAGAGAGGAATGGAAGTGAGGTCAAAACTGTACTGCATCCATGCGAGAACTTCTATAACCGAGAAGTACTGGGTTTCAAGTTTACTTATTCTGACTTTTGAATTCTGAATTATGCTGCATCTCGTTTCCATACTCTGCATGGAAACAAAATCACAAGATTATTTCACTTTGGCAGAGCTACTTCTAGCTAAGAAATAACTATCTGAGGTTGCTCAATTGTACCATCAGGCATGATAGTATCTCGCAACTTCGCATAAATCAAATTTGTCTTCCAAAGGTTTGCATTGCTCAAGTTTGCTTTAGTTAAATTTGCCCATGTCAAGTCTGCACTAGTTAAGTTAGCCTCAGTCAAATTAGCTTCTAGTAATTTTGCTCCACATAGCTTGGCTCGTGTGAGATTTGCAAAACTTAAGTTAGCTTCAATCAGCGATGCTTCAATTAATTTGGCTTCACTTAAGTCTGCTTCTCTCAAATCTACATCACATAAAGAAGCACCCCAAAGATTACTACCTATGAATTTTACTCGCCATAAGAATGTTCCGCACAAATTTGCTCGTGTTAAATCAGCATTAGTCAAATTGGCTTCACATAAAGATGCTTCATACAAATTAGCTTCGCGTAAGCTAGCTTGGATCAAATTTGCGCCACTTAAATTAGCACGAGTCAGAACACAGCCAGATAAATTTGCATCACGCAAATCAGCTCCAATTAAATTAATACCACTTAAATCAATTCCTTTCAGGTCGATTCCCCTCAAGTCACATCCACTGAAATCCCGACGCTGAAAATATTTATTTGTAATTTGACTTAAAATAAATTCCTGTTGTTGAGGATAATTGTTCATGGTATTCACCTCTGGGTGTAATCGATCTCAAAGGTTGAGTGTGTTAGTTACCGCAATACTTCTCGCTTTGTGCATTTTTAATTCGGAATCGGGTTTTAGCAAAAGGTTACTGGGTTTGAGTTAAAGGTTTTTTCTTTCCCCTTTCCCCTTTCTTTTTTCCCCTTAACCGAGAAGTATTGGTAGTTACCGTATATTGAGAGTACACCGCAAACGGAGATTAGCTCAGTAAATAATCAAAAATAAATTAACAGAAAATCGGCAATCACTTGAAAATGCGTTTTTTCAGTGGTTTTTAAAACAAAAAATGCTGACATAAGTCAGGAAATATTCATATAACAAGAGTCATTTGTCTTTGGTCATTTATCATTGGTACTAATAGACCTCTTGCAAAAATATATTTTTGCACTCTTAGGGAAAAGGGAAAAGGTTAAAGGGAAAGGATTTGGAGTTTTTTTACCCTTTTACCCCGACTTTTGCAATAAGTCTAATGACTTCGATTTCCCTACAGCTTTTTATGAAAAGCCAGGGGATGAGTTAAGATTTCAAATTTCCATCAGTGTTGAGTATTTCTTTTCACTTATTACCCAGCACTGATAGCGAAGGCATAACTCTATTGAGTTATGACGTATCTTTTTGTTGCTTTCACTACTGCGCTTTTTGATTTACTTGTAACCAAATTTCTAGACTAGCAAGCAACCACAGCTTTACTCCATATCGGCTCCAAGTATCTCCTTGATAGTTTAACCAATTACGAATTGGCATCTGGTTTAAGTAAGGAGTGATAGCTGCATTTCGATTGAGCAATAAATCTCTGGCTTCTTGCTGCCAATATTTCCGAAATCCTAGCTGCACTGGTACCATCATGCCACTTTTGGGACGATGAATAATTGTGTCTGGTAAGATATCTGCGATCGCCAAAGACGTACCGTAGGTAATCGCTTGCTTTAAAACTGCTTTTTCTTCCACTCCCGAAAGCTTATACTCTGGAGGTATCTCCATGCTTAACTCTACTATTCGTTGGTCAAACAGAGGAGAACGACCTTGCAAAAGAGCAGCTTGAGTCAAGTTACTGACTTTCGTCAAAATTTGGTCAGCGCCTTTAAATTTAATATTCATTGCCATCAACCGATTCAGATAGCTAGCTTGGGAATATAAATCTTCTGCAAAAACCCAAGGCGCTGTTTGTACTGCTGTCCAAACTTCTGGTTTTAAAAGTTGTGGTAAGTCAACAGCACACTTTTGAAAGGAAATTAAATAAGCTTGCAATGCATCTTGATTGGTGACAGAGCCATATAAACTATTAATTAGCATCGGCTGATTTTTTGGGCCGCCAAAACAAGGGTCGCCACCTTCACCATTTAAAACTACTTCTACGCTTTCTCTCGCCAGTCGTCCCAGCAACAGGTTGGGAACAGTTAATGGGTCGCCAATGGGGTCATCTAAATAAGCCATTGTTTCCGGCAGGCGTGACCACATATCCTTAAAAGTAATTTCTAAAATGTGGTGCTGCGTCTGACAATGGGATGCAACGAGACTGGAAAATTCTAACTCATTGGGACATTCTGAACCAAAATGAATCGAGAAGGTGTGGACTGGTGCTTTGTGGAATTTTGCTACTAAAGCAGTGATACTGCTAGAATCCAAACCACCAGAAAGAAAAACGCCAACGGGTTCATTAGCTGGTGGTAAATATTCTTGAACAACTTGCTCTAGAAGTTCTCGCAAGCGATCGCCATGCCATGCTAAGGGTCGATCGCTTGCTATAATCTGTTCTTGAAGCTGCCAATAAGCTGTAGCTTTGTAGTCAGGAAATTCTAAAACAGTTCCAGGTCGCAGTTCTCGCACCTGTTCCCAAAGGGTTCGTTCGCCAGGAACAAAAGCACAACAAAGATAATCTCGCAACGCCACCAAATCTAAATCGGATGAACGATGAGGTGCTAAAGTTCTCAGTTGAGGCGCAATCCAACGAACTGAACCAGTGGTAGTGTAATAGAGAGTACGCACACCGATGCGATCGCGAATCAATCTCAACACCTGTTTCTCTCTATCCCAAACCACCAACGCAAACATCCCTACAAGTTGGCTAAGACTTTCATTACCCCATCGTTCCCAAAGATTGGCCACCAGTTGCAGAGAACTTCCTTGAAAGCTATCTGGTTCAATTCCTAACTTTTGCAGCAATTGCACTCGGTTAGTTAACCAAACATCACCAACAACAACAAATCGTCCTCTAGAACTGATTGCTAATTTCTCCGTCAGCAATTCCGAAGTTGTGCGTGGTAAAATTACAGAAATTTTTTCATCTCGCCAAGCTATATCTTCATAATTTGGATCAACTTTTCCCCACGCTACGCGCCAGCTTGGCTTAGTTTTGCTGAATTCGATTTTAGGAGATTTACGATTTTTAAACGCATCAAATAGCATGGGAAATTTTCAACGCATAATCAGTAAGAATCCCACCTCCAACGCACTCGTTGCAAGCGAGGAGGGGGCTATAATGTAACTTATATTTTCTAGTGTATAATTTTAAAAATCCAAGCAAAATACAAGTTTTATAACCATAAAATTTTCCATTCTCCCTCAAATGACGCACCCTAGAAGATTTAAAATTTTGCTTGACAAACTCAGGCTACATCATTAAACGGAAGTTTAGGTATTTGATTGTAAACTTCTGCATTTTCTTCAAGAGCTTGACGTATATCGTATTGCGTTTGTAAATTCAACCAAAACTGAGCGCTGCTACCAAAATAGCGAGATAAACGCAACGCTGTATCTGCTGTAATACTGCGTTTTCCAGATAAAATTTCACTAATTCGTGTCTGAGCTACACCTATATCTTTGCTTAATCGATAAGGGGTAATATTTAGTGGCTCTAAAAATTCTAGTTGTAGGATTTCCCCAGGGTGAATATTTGGCAGACGGGTGTTATTCATAATTATTGACCTGCATTAGTGGTAATCTACTATTTCAACTTCCGAGGCATTATTCTCATCCGTCCAAACAAAGCAAATTCGCCATTGATCGTTAATACGAATGCTGTACTGCCCTTTCCTGTCGCCAACTAACTTTTCTAAACGATTACCAGGTGGAGAGCGCAAATCGCTAATTGACGTTGCAGCCTCAAGGATGAGCAGTTTTCGGAAAGCAGTTTTTTGGATATTGGGCGGATACTGAGAAGATGTAAAGCCGTCAAAGATAAGCTTTGTCTCTTCAGATTTAAAACTAACAATCACAATACTATCGCTTTGCGTTACTATCGTAAAGCGTTAGTATACACTTCAAGGCAACTCGCATTAACTTAATTTGTGTGATGCCAAGTGTGATTCCTGCGAAAAGCTATCTAGCTTTAGAAAAATTACTTCAAAATGCCTTCTGCCTCTTGCCTCCTGAATTCTTAGAGGATGTTTGAAAAGTCTGTAGTAGTGTATCGAATATTTGTTTACCCCACCCTAACCCTCCCCGTATGTATTGGGGAGGGAACTAGATTTTCCTGTTTCCCCCCAATACATCGGGGGGATTAAGGGGGGTAATGTGACTTGTGTGTACACCGTAGCCAATGCATCGGGGGGATTAAGGGGGGTGAAAATGCGATTAAACACAGCCAAACACTTTTAAAACAACCTCTTATAAAGATCCAGCAATCATCCCAGCAAGTAAAATAAAACCAATCCACACATTTTGCCGGAACATTTCACCATAAGCAGAATTAGGTAAGTATCGCTCTCTTAATCGCAGAGACTGCCAAACCCATCCGATAGTAGCAATTGCAAGGCTAATCCAGAAAGCTAAGTGCAGATGTATAACTACGCCTAACCAAGACAATAACAAAATTGTGCCAGCAAAGAAAATTCCAATAGCGAGAGGGGCATAATTACCGAAAAAAAGGGCGCTAGAATTAACACCAATGCGGCGATCGTCTTCTTTATCGCTCATGGCGTAAACTGTATCAAATCCCAATGTCCACAATACAGTTGCGCCCCAAAGCAACCAAGTTGGCTGAGAAATGCTTTGCGTTACCGCACTCCAACTAATCAAAACCCCAAAACCCCAAGCGATGGAAAGCACCAGTTGCGGTACGGGAAACACCCGCTTTGCACCTGGATAAAGCAAAATTACAGGCACTGCTGCCACGCATAACCAGAAACTCAAGGGGTTAAGATAAAAGGCCAAGACTGCTGCACACGCTAGCGAGACGATCGCAACTACAATCCCAACTTTCACAGATAAGGCACGAGAAGCGAGGGGGCGATCGCGTGTTCTCTCCACTTCTGGATCGATATTCCGATCCCATAAATCGTTGACAACACACCCAGTTGCACTCGTGGCCAGAGTACCCAATATAATCACACCAACCAGAGGTAAAGGCGGTTTTCCTGAAGCTGCCAAAAACACAGCCCAAAGGGCAGGAATCATTAAAATTAACCGCCCTTCTGGTTTATGCCAGCGTAAAAGCCGGATAATTACAAGCCAAATTGGTGACTGGGGGCGTTCTGGTGTCGTTAGCATAGGATTGATTGATGGGGCATTGGGCATTGGGCATTGGGGATTGGGCATTGGGTATTGGGCATTGGGTATTGGGCATTGGGTATTGGGCATTGGG
>NZ_JAVRCL010000084.1:6047-30670 GCF_034530775.1 Nostoc sp. DedSLP04
ATTGGGCATTGGGTATTGGGCATTGGGTATTGGGCATTGGGTATTGGGCATTGGGGATTGGGCATTGGGGATTGGGGATTAGTTATTTCTCCCCTTGCTTTTTTACTCCTATTCCTTATTCCCTATTCCCTATGCCCTATTCCCTATGCCCCATTCCCTATTCCCTATGCCCTATTTTTTAATTCACACTTCTTTACATCTATAGAATAACGTTATTTGTTATTTGTAAAAACATAACCCAAAGTGGCAACTTTAAATATCTTTAAATAGTCACTGCGGTTATAAATAGTAGGGTGAATATACATAGCTCAGTTACCCTCGATCGATCTGAGTTGGGAATGCTGAGTATTTTTTAATTTACTCAATATTCAGCACTGGCTCAACGCTCTGCTACCGCTAACAGCACTCAGTCTGAGCAAGTGTGTTGTCATAAATATCAGTGCTAGCTACCCCGACGTATCACCGTTTGACATCATTTCTTAATAAAGAGAGAAAACTAGATGCTGAATTTAGTTTCTAGCTGGGAGAGTATTCCAACTCAACCATCTAAGCAACATCGGATTATTGCTGCCATTGACCTGGGAACAAATTCTCTACACATGGTAGTAGTCAAGATTGACCCTACACTACCAGCTTTCAGCATTATTGCTAGAGAAAAGGAAACCGTAAGGCTTGGCGATCGCAATCTTACCACTGGAGAACTCAAGCCAGAGATAATTGAAAAGGCGATCGCTGCTTTAGGACGCTTTCAAGAAGTTGCCAAAACTATCAACGCTGAAACAATCATCGCTGTGGCAACTAGTGCTGTGCGAGAAGCCCCCAATGGTAAAGCTTTTTTGCACACATTAGAAACGGAGTTGGGTTTAAGCGTTAACTTGATTTCTGGTCAAGAAGAAGCGCGGCGAATTTATCTTGGTGTGCTGTCGGGGATGGAATTTAACAACCAGCCCCATACCATTATTGATATTGGCGGTGGTTCCACAGAATTAATTTTAGGCGATAGTCAGCAAGCCCGCATTCTCACCAGTACCAAAGTTGGTGCAGTGCGACTCACTAGCGAGTTAATCACTACTGACCCTATCAGCACCACTGAGTTCCAATATCTGCAAGCTTATGCACGCGGGATGTTGGAACGTTCTGTAGAAGAAATCTTAGCAAATTTAGAGTCTGGGGAATCTCCGCGTTTGGTGGGTACGGCGGGCACAATTGAAACCCTGGCGATGATTAATGCACGGGAAAAGTCGAGTGTGATTCCTTCCACTCTCAATGGCTACCAATTTAGTTTTAAAGACTTGCAAGAGTTGGTAAATCGCTTGCGGAAACTGAGTAATTCCGAAAGGGCTGAAATTCCTGGTATGCCAGAGAAGCGCCCTGAAGTTATCCTCGCTGGCGCAGTCATATTACAAGAAGCAATGACCCTTTTGGGTAGTGAATCGGTAACAGTTTGTGAGCGTTCTCTGAGGGAAGGCGTAATCGTAGACTGGATGCTAACCCACGGTTTAATTGAAGATAAGCTACGCTATCAAAGTTCAATTCGGGAACGGAATGTCCTCAAACTTGCAGATAAATACCATATCAATTTAGAATACAGCGATCGCGTGGCAAAATTTGCCGAGAGTTTATTTGACCAAACTCAAGGTACGTTACACCACTGGGGAACTGATGAACGACAAATGCTCTGGGCAGCGGCCATATTACACAATTGCGGTCATTATATCAGCCATTCGTCTCACCACAAGCACTCTTACTATTTAATTCGCAATGGAGAATTACTCGGTTATACAGAAACCGAGATTGAAATTATTGCCAATTTAGCGCGTTATCATCGCAAATCGCCGCCCAAGAAAAAACATGAAAACTACCAAAATTTGCTGACCAAACAACAACGACAAATTGTTAGTCAATTAAGTGCGATTTTAAGATTGGCAGTAGCATTAGATAGACGACAAATTGGTGCAGTTGCTCAAGTGCAATGTGAGTATTATCCACAACTGAAGCAGGTCAATCTGCTAATTTTTCCATCTCAAGCAGATGATGATTGTGCTTTAGAACTTTGGAGTTTAGATTATAAAAAAGGAGTGTTTGAAGAAGAATTTGGAGTGAGATTAGTAGCAAGTTTAGAAAAGTCTAATATTACTAACTTCTCTTAGAAATTAGGGTGCGTTACACTGTGTTAACGCACCTACACATAGCTGATATTTATGGTTGCGATCGCTAATCAGCTTGAGAAGTTAGTTCCAATATAAAAGCTTCAGGTAAAAATCAGAAAATTTATTTAATAACTATTAGCATTATATTATACAACAAAAATCTTAATTAAATTTGCCAAGTGTATGAAAATAAAATATATATCTAACTTTGACATCCAACTTAAGGATGAATTTATAACTATCCCAAGAACCATTTAAAAACAAAAAATAGTAGTTAGAATAGAGCTAACAATCTATTAAATTTAGGTTATGTTGCTAGTGGATATCTAAGCCGGGAAACTTAGATATCCTTATATAAAATTTCAATAGTTTAATAAGTAATCAAGCAGACATAATATTGACTGGAGTTTAGACTAATTTTACCCATCAAACCGCTAAACCCTTATCCAGACAAGCTTTGATAATTTCTAGGCTTGATATAATTCCGAAGTCTAAAATGCTTACCACACACAGGTTGTAGCCTGAGAAAAAGAATTTAGTCTAAACTCCAGTATTGAGGGCTGCAAAAGAAACTTGCGCAGATTACCGCTAGTAGTCTGCCAACCTAAAAATGCGCTTGTGAGGTCTGTGAGAAAGGGGAAAGGGACTCATAGTAAGGGATTTAAAACATGATATCATGTCCGCCTAATTAGTTATAATTCCCGCATCTGTGCAAAAACCAGGAAACCCTCTTTCCCCCTGCCCCCAGCAAGAACTGCTCCCCTGCCGTCTTAATGATAAGTCTTTAACCGGACATGATATGAGTCCCTTTCCCCCTTTTCCCGACAAATGCCAAGAAGTCTACTAACCGACACAACCTGTTTACGAAAAATAACACGCGCTGCGATCGCCTAATACACTTTTTGGGGGTTAATAACCTGATTTGGTATAAGTATTAACTGCATCCATATCGAAAGCTAAACGGACTGAAAGCCATTAGGAGCTATTAATTACGTGATTGCACGGCATTATATTTCATTAATAGTGCTTTTTAGCATAATTGGATAGATAATAGAACTAAGTATGAGCAAAAATAGAGAACTCACATTTAAGGAGCTTTAATGACTAAACGTATTACCAGTGCTGTAAATTCGCTAGTAGCAAACTTCTCACGACGAAATGCACTTTTGTGGCTTGGAGGTAGTGGAATAACTACCGCTTTGATGGTGGGAACACAAACGGAAGTAAGCGCTAAAGACAACAAAGAGTTGAAATTGGTGAACCCACCAACATTATATAATCCAACCCAAAATGGCTATAGCCATATAGCTGTGACACCATCAAGGGCGAGAACCGTCTATATTTCTGGTCAATTTGGTTCCGATTTACAAGGGAATCTTGTCTCCAATGAATTTGAAAAGCAGTTAATACAGGCTTTTAAAAACCTCCGTTATGCCTTAGCAGCCGTTGGGGCACAACCACAAGATGTCGCAAAAATTACTGTTCTTATAGTGGATCACAACCAAAATAAATTGATCCCGTTAGGACGTGAAATTATAAATTTATGGGGGAATAAACCACCGGCAAACACTCTTATTCCCGTTCCTAGACTTGCACTTGACGGTATGTTATTTGAAATTGATGCTTATGCGGTAATTCCAGATAACCGTAGTTGAGGACTAGTTATAACATAACCCTATCTAATAACAGTCGGTAAAGTAATAAACTTCCGCTACTGTCAATCAATAATAGTCTCTTCTATTTGAGTAGGGAATTGCCTTTAGTCAGACTACGAAACCTAATTAAAAATCCTAGCAGGTACTAGTAGTTCGCTGTTGCTAACTTGGTTCTTTAAAGTTTAAAGGGAAAAGGTGAAAGGTTTTTAATACCATTTTGAAAAATGATTGCGACAGATGGATTCACACCAAGCCAGACGCACCAAGGCAATTCCCAATCCAAAATCTGAAATCCAAAATCTAAAATGGTATAACCCCTTCCCTTTTAATCTTTCCCCAGCCCTTACAAGCATATTTTTGAGTTAAAAAATTCCTACTTTACGCTTTGCAAGTTCCTAATTTACTATTGATAACCTTGATACCTTGTGTGAGATATTCTATCTCTGCATTGGATGCTTTAAAGATAAATTAGCGTGTAATGTACCATACAATTTAAAGTTTATCTTCATAAATAGTCTCGAAAGTAAAGCCATAGTAATCTTTATTAATTAACATTAAATTGCCGTTATTAATTTGGGAATAATCAAGTTATAAATGACTCGGATTTAACGGTATGTTTAGCACTCATGTTAATATTTCTGGATACCAAATCATTGAAGAAATCTACAATGGTTCGAGAACAGTAGTTTACCGAGGGTATCGAGAAAGTGACTCATTACCTGTAGCGATCAAACTGCTGAAAAATCCATATCCATCCTTCAACGAACTGGTGCAGTTTCGCAATCAATACACCATTGCCAAAAATCTAAACTCATCTTTAATCGTTCAAACCTACAGCCTAGAAGCGTATCAAAATGCCTATGCGTTGGTGATGGAAGATTTTGGCGGCATTTCTCTAAAAGATTATTTTGCTCGCGATCAAACGCGAGATATCAGGTTTTTACAAGAGTTTTTACAAATAGCGATCGCACTTTGTAATACCTTAGAGATACTCTATAGTCAGCGGATCATTCATAAAGATATCAAACCGAGCAATATTTTAATTAATCCAGAAACCAAACAAGTTAAATTAATCGACTTTAGTATTGCCTCTCTATTACCAAGAGAAACGCATACGCTAATTAGCCCCAATGTGTTAGAAGGAACACTAGCTTATATTTCTCCAGAACAAACAGGGAGAATGAATCGGGGAATTGACTACCGGACTGATTTTTATTCGCTTGGTGTAACTTTCTACGAATTACTCACAGGTGAGTTACCTTTTCAATCAAACGATCCAATGGAATTGGTGCATTCCCATATTGCTAAGGTAGCCTTATCAATAGATGTAATTAACTTACAAATTCCGGCGGTAATTTCGGATATCGTTAGCAAATTAATGTCAAAAAAGGCTGAAGACCGCTATCAGAGTGTATTAGGATTGAAGTATGATTTAGAAAATTGTTTAGTTCAACTGAAAACAACTGCCAAAATTGAAAGTTTCCCAATTGCCCAAAGGGATGTGTGTGACAGATTTATTATCCCTGATAAACTCTATGGACGAGAAGCAGAAGTAGAAACTCTGCTAGAAGCATTTGAAAATGCCAGCCTGGGAGCAACAGAAATAATCCTGGTAGCTGGGTTTTCGGGAATTGGTAAAACTGCCGTTGTTAACGAAGTGCATAAACCTATTGTTCGTCAACACGGTTATTTTATCAAAGGCAAATTTGACCAATTTAATCGGAATATTCCTTTTTCTGCATTTGTCCAAGCTTTCCGTAACTTCATGGAGCAATTACAAGCAGAAAGTGAGATACAAATAAACAAATGGCAAAATCAAATTATTCAAGCATTAGGTGAAGACGGACAGGTAATTATTGAAGTCATTCCCGAATTAGAAAAAATTATTGGCAGACAACCACCTGCACCAGAATTATCAGGTAACGCAGCACAAAACCGATTTAATTTATTATTTCATAAATTTCTCCAAGTATTTACAACTAAAGAACATCCTTTAGTTATATTTTTAGATGACTTGCAGTGGGTAGATTCAGCTTCATTAAAATTGATGCAATTATTAATGAATGAAGCTAATCAGGGATATTTATTGTTAATTGGTGCGTATAGGGACAATGAAGTATTCCCAGCACATCCATTGATGGTAATGTTGGATGAAATTCGCAAAACAGGTGTAAAGGTAAATAGTGTTAACCTGAAACCGCTCAACCAATTACAATTGAACCAACTTGTAGCCGATACCTTAAATTGTGCAGAAAATGTGGCATTATCTCTTTCACAATTAATTTATCGTAAAGCTGAAGGGAATCCATTTTTTGCGACTCAAATCCTGAAATCATTACATCAAGATCGACTAATTCAATTCAATTTTGCTGAAGGGTGTTGGCAATGTGACATTTCTCAAATAAATCAGCAAACTCTAGCAGACAATGTTGTTGATTTTATGGTTTTTCAATTACGAAGATTACCAGAATCAACTCAACAACAATTGAAGCTAGCCGCTTGTATTGGTAATCAGTTCGATTTAAAAACATTAGCGATTGTTTCTAAACAATCTGAGGTAGAAACCGCAGATTGTTTATGGAACGCTTTGCAAGAAGGGTTGATTTTGCCGCAAAGTGAGATTTATAAGTTTTTTGTTGGTTCCGAAAATCAAGCAGCTACTCAAGAACAGTCTGAGATGGTTGTATATAAATTTTTACACGATCGCGTCCAGCAAGCAGCCTATTCACTCATTCCAGAAGCACAAAAACAGTCAACACACTTGCAAATTGGGCAACTGTTGTTGCAGAATACACCTAAAGAGCAGCAATCAGGAATTTTTGCGATCGTTAACCAATTCAATTACGGACTGGAATTATTAGAGGAAGCTGACGAACGAGAACATTTATCCCGGTTAAATTTGATAGCGGGTTGTAAAGCCAAAAACTCGACAGCTTATGCAACAGCAGTTGAGTATTTAAAAGTGGCAATGCTTCTATTACCGATAAATGCTTGGCAAAGCAGCTACGATTTAGCCCTTGCTGTTTACGAATCTGCGGCTGAGGCAGAATATCTGAATACAAACTTTGAGTCATCAAAATCATTAGTAGAGATTATCCTCAAAAACGCTAAATCTCCATTGGAAAAAGTTCGTACCTATGAGATTCAAATCCAATCTTATACGGCGCAAAATAAATTTATTGAAGCAATAGCCACAGGTAGAGAAGCACTGCAATTACTAGATTTGACGTTACCTGAAGACAGTAACACTCAAATAATTTTTGATGAATATAACCAGTTACAACAAATGTTGGTTCATCAATCGATTGCAGCATTGGCAGATATGCCAGAAATCATTGATCCCCAAAAATTAGTTGCGCTCCGTATATTATCGGGTTTGTTTGCTCCAGTCTATATAGCCAAACCGATGTTATTGCCGCTCAAAATTTTTACAATGATCGAAATTTGTATCCAGCATGGCAACTCACCACAGGCAGCTGTTGCTTACAGTCTCTATGGATTATTTTTGTGCAGTATTGGTGCAATTGAAGATGGGTATCAATTTGGTAAACTAGCAGTACAACTTTTAGAAAAATTTCAAACTAAAGAACTTAAAAGTAGAGTTTATCTAACCTTTAGCCTGTTTATTAAACATTGGAAAGATTCAATTAAATCCACATTGAATCTATTTTTGGAGGGATTGCAGAGTGGATTAGAAACTGGAAATTTAGAATATGTAGGCTATTGTGCCAATTGCTATTGTCAATTTCTCTTTTGGAGCGGAGAAAACCTAGAAAATGCTGTGCTGGAGGCAGATAAATATTGCGATCTCATGCAGCAAATAAAACAAGAGGTATCTCTAGTTTGGGGAAATATCTGGCGGCAGACGGTGCTAAATTTACAAGGAGAAGCGGCTAACCCCTGTTGTTTAATTGGTAAGCACTTTCACGAAGTCGAAATGTTACCAACTTTAATTGAAACAAACAATATTAATGGTATTTGTTATGTCTATCTAGCAAAAACGCTACTGGCTTATCTTTTTGGTGAATATGAATCGGCTTGGGAATATTCCCAAAAATTTGAGCAGTATGAGCAGGGAGCAGCAGGTTTATTAATTGTTCCTTTGCGGAATTTCTACCAATCTTTGAGTTTGTTAGCTCTTTGTTCTCAGGTAAATGAAGCACAGCAACAGCTTTATCTCCAGAAAGTAGCAGAAAACCAGTCAAAAATGCAACAATGGGCGACTCATGCACCCGTAAATTATCAGCACAAGTACAATTTAATTTTAGCTGAACAAGCTCGTGTAACTAGCGATCGCCTACAAGCCGCAGATTATTATGAAATCGCTATCCAAGAAGCGATCGCCAATGGCTATGTTCAGGAAGCAGCGATCGCTAACGAACTTGCTGCCAAATTTTACCTAGAATGGGGTAAAGAAAAAGCCGCAGAAGGATATCTGCAACAAGCATATTACAGTTATGCCCGTTGGGGAGCAAAAGCCAAAACTGATGACTTGGAAAAAAGCTATCCCAAATTACTCAAACCTATTTTCCAACAGCAAGAATTTAACTTAAATCCCTTAGAAACCATAGCCAGCATTGCTCGTACATCTACTTCTTACACTACCAGCAGCACTAATATTTCTGATGCTCTAGATTTAACCTGCATTCTCAAAGCAGCTCAAACTATCTCCAGTTGTATCGAATTAGACGCACTTATCAGCAGTCTCACTCGCATTATCTTAGAAAATTCTGGTGCGAAAACATCTGTATTAATTCTTCCTCAAGAGGATACTTGGCAAGTGCGGGCAATTACTTTTATCGATCAACAGTTAAATTCCCAGACTGATGTCAAAACTATTCTTGATTCACAACCAATAGATGTTTGTCAATATATTCCGAGAAAACTGATCAATTACGTTAAAAATACTCAAGAAACTGTCATCATAGACAATTGTGAAACGAGTATTCCTGGTGTAATTGGAGAATATCTGCTCCTACATCAACCTCAAAGCGTATTATGCACGCCCATTATTAACCAAGGTCATTTGGTGGGGATTCTCTACCTAGAAAATCAATTGAATCAAGGAGTATTTACTAGTAACCGCTTACAGGTGATTAACCTACTTTCCTCCCAAGCAGCAATTGCTTTAGAAAACGCTCGGCTTTATCAGCAAGCTGGGCAAGCTTTACAAGATTTGCAACAAGCTCAATTACAAATCGTCCAAAGTGAAAAGATGTCTGCATTGGGGAACTTAGTTGCTGGCGTCGCTCATGAAATGAATAATCCTCTTGGTTTTATTGCTGCCAGTCTCCAACAAGCTAAACCAACATTTATTGATGTTATCGAACACTTGAAATTATATGAACAAAAGTTTCCTACTCCCGGAGATGAAATTTTAATTCATGCTGAAGAAATCGATTTGGAATATACCTTAGAAGATTTGCTCAAGATGATTGATTCGATGACAATGGCGTGTGACAGGCTCAAGAACATTAGCACCAGTCTGCGTACTTTCTCTCGTGCTGATAGAGATTACAAAGTACCGTTTAACATTCATGAAGGCATTGATAGTACGATTTTAATTCTCAAACATCGCCTGAAAGCCAACGAAGAACGTCCAGCTATTGAAGTAATCAATGAGTACGGAAATTTACCACAAATTGAATGCTTCCCCGGTCAATTAAATCAAGTATTTATGAATATCTTAGCAAATGCAATTGATGCCTTGGATGAATCAAATACAGGTCGGAGTTTTGGAGAAATTCAAGCCAATCCCAATCGAATTAAAATTACTACCTCTCTAATAAATAAACAAATTGAAGTGAGCATTGCTGATAATGGTCAAGGCATGAGTGAATTAGTCAAGCAAAAAGTATTTGACCACTTATTTACTACGAAAGGTGTTGGTAAAGGAACGGGATTAGGGTTAGCGATCGCTCAGTCTATTGTTGTAGAAAAACATGGCGGTTCACTGGTTGTGAATTCTACCCTGGGCGTTGGAACAGAATTTGTAATTACCTTACCGATTCTGGCTCAGGCTCAAAATTAATACCAATTTAAAGAATGCGACAAATAGACCATTTGTAGAGACGCGATGAATCGCGTCTTTAAAAACCAATTATCTATAATAATAGCTGTTAACTGAACCTCTCAATACTTGAACTAGATTTGGAAATGCCAAATACTTTTTAACCTCTCCGTTTTTTGCAAAATTGAAATACTCATTAGAAATCTGGGTTAATACATTTAAGATGCTCACAGCCAAAACCTTGAGTCATCATTGCAGATAGCTGTGGAAAAACTTGTTCGTCAAAGTTGAGTTCTCGCATGATTTGGTCATAAGCTTGTCCCTGCGCTATCCGCTTTGCCATTTCCTGAAACTCTACCCAAGTTAAATTACTTTCAACAAATGCTTTAGCAAGGACAATTACCAGTTCTTCATAATCATTGTCTTCTAATTTTGTCATCATTCGGTGTTCAATGTGAAGCGAATCATCGAAGCAGTAATACCAGGATTTCGGTTGCTGTCTAAGTACTCTTCGGAAAAAATCCTGCTGTTTCGAGCGACTAACAGCACTATCTGCCTCACTACATACCATTAATATTGGAGCAGAAACACAGCTTTGAGCCTTGTCTAAAACCTGATATCCCAATTCCAGAAATATCCGTAAGGCCTTCAGACGAAAACCTTTATAACCAAAATTCCCAGGTGCATCTTTGTTAAACCATTCAAAGTAAATTGGCAGAATTTTGATGAGTCGATCGAATAGTAAATAGCGGCTACCTAAATAAGGCGTAAACAATAAAGTGCGCTCAATCTCTTGAGGATGCTCTAAAGCTAACCAAGCAGCTAAAGTCCCACCTGTTGATAATCCACCAATCACAACTTGTTGGCCTAGCGTTTTGGCAATCTGCAACCATTTGATGACAAATTGTTGATAAATCTCAATATCTGTTGGCAGCGGTGGAGGATTTTGAGACTTCCAGTCACCTGAGCGTCCATGACCGGGTTGTAAAGGAATCAGAACGTTATATCCCTGGTTAAAGAAAGCTTTACCAAGCGGCTCGAACTGGTAAGGGCCTGCTGTAAAACCATGCAAAAACAAAAAAACTTTTGACGTGAAGTCAGAATGAATCAAAAACTTAGAACGGCAGGCTTCATTTTTAAGACCTAGTGTGGACTCTAATTGGTGAACTTGCTCTAAAATTTCTACTGTATTTTGAATGCCAACTTTCATTTATGTAATTATTATGTTCATATACATATAGTAATACTACTTGAATCGCGATCGCATCCTGAAAAGGAAATCTTTGTCTGGTAAGCTTTTAAGCAGCTTAGTTATTTAAAAATCCAATATAATTATAGATATATGTTACTTTAGTAATTAAGTAGTTACTTCGAGTCTAGCAGAGGACATATTGTTGAGTTGCTCTGTCAGAAGTGAAAAACCTTTTTAAAGTCGGATGAGTATTCACTCCAAACTAATTTTCCACAACCCGTCTAGCGGATTGGACAGTTGGAATTGACTATCATTGCTACCGAGCCAATTATTGTCATACACCAACCCCACACTGAATATTCTATTTAAAGGATATTGTCCTAGTTTTCCAAAACCTTCAATATTCTTTGAGTCAGCGATCGCTTGCTGGTTCAACTGTATAGTTGTTTGGTTGCCGTCCTCAAAGTAAATTGTGGCTCGTTTGTTGTGAAAGCGCACCTGAACTTTGTAGACCCCACCAGTTGCATAGTAATAAGCTGTAGCAGGTAGCTTTTGACCGTCAATATTTTGTCCTTTAAGCTCAACTGCCATAGCAGGACTGCATAGCAGCAACAGGATTGGCAAGACTGACCCTAAAACTTTCATTGGTAGTAACAAACACTTTCACTCAACTATTTTCTACTTTAAAACATAAGTAAGTTTCACAGCCAATGCCAGAAAATTGTCTTTCCATACTCTTGTAGAGAGACGCGAGATATCGCGTCTCTAACCTTACTCCCTACTCATGAAATAAATCCAAGTCTGTGACAGCACCAACACTACTAGAGGAAACTAACTTGGCATATTTTGCTAAGATGCCTTTTGTATAACGGGGTGGACGGGGTTGCCATTTGGCGCGGCGACTGGCTAATTCTGCATCAGAAATGTTGATTTGTAACAAGCGAGAATTAGCATCGATAGTGATGCTATCACCTTCTTCGACCAGAGCGATCGCACCACCAACGGCAGCTTCCGGAGCAACGTGTCCGACTACCATCCCATAAGTACCACCTGAAAAGCGTCCATCAGTAATTAACGCCACTGCATCGCCTAAACCTGCACCAATAATTGCTGAGGTGGGTGCTAACATTTCCCGCATCCCAGGGCCACCAATAGGGCCTTCGTAGCGGACGATAATCACATCACCGGCTTTAATCTTACTTGCAAGGATGGCATCTAAGCATTCTTCCTCGGAATCAAAAACTCTTGCAGAACCGGTAATGCTGGGATTTTTCACCCCGGTAATTTTTGCTACTGCTCCCTCTGTAGCGAGATTTCCTTTCAGGATGGCTAAGTGACCTTGAGCATACATCGGGTTATTCCAAGAACGAATTACATCTTGATTGCTTGGTGGTTCATCGGGGACATCTGCTAAAATTTCGGCGATGGTTTTACCTGTGATGGTGATACAGTCACCGTGAAGTAATCCATGCACCAATAGCATTTTCATCACTTGGGGAATACCACCAGCTTGATGTAAGTCTGTGGCGACATATCTACCACTGGGTTTTAAATCGCATAAAACCGGGACACGATCGCGAATAGTTTCAAAATCATCTAGATTAAGTTCTACACCAGCCGCACGAGCGATCGCCAGAAAATGTAACACGGCGTTAGTTGAACCACCCACAGCCATAATTACAGAAATAGCATTTTCTATAGATTTGCGCGTGATAATTTGTCGGGGTAACAGTTGATTGCGAATTGCTTCTACTAATACCTTGGCTGATTCTTCAGTGCTGTCGGCTTTTTCGTCATCTTCTGCCGCCATTGTGGAAGAATAGGGTAAACTCATACCCATCGCTTCAAAGGCCGAGGACATAGTATTGGCTGTGAACATCCCACCGCAAGAACCAGCACCAAAACAAGCGCGGCGTTCTACTTCCATCAGTTCGGTGTCGTCAATTTTACCAGCACTGTATTCACCCACAGCTTCAAAGGAACTCACAAGAGTCAAGTCGCGTCCGTTGTAGTGTTTTGGTTTAATTGTCCCACCGTAAACAAAGATAGCGGGGATATTCATCCGTGCCATTGCAATCATTGCCCCTGGCATATTTTTATCGCAGCCACCGATGGCAATAACGCCATCCATACTTTGACCATTACAAACGGTTTCAATGGAGTCAGCAATCACTTCTCGTGACACTAGAGAATATTTCATTCCCTCAGTTCCCATCGAAATCCCATCACTAATAGTAATGGTGCCGAATATTTGCGGCATTGCCCCGGCTAGTTTAATTCCAGCTTCAGCTCTGAGTGCTAGTTGATTAATTCCCATATTACAGGGAGTAATCGTGCTGTAGGCATTAGCCACACCGACAATTGCTTTCTTAAAGTCTTCATCTTGAAAACCTACTGCACGCAGCATAGCCCGATTTGGCGATCGCTGTACTCCTTGTGTAACAGCTTTACTTCTTAAATTCTCTGACGTTGTTTTTTCACTCATTGCTCTGGCCTCAATCAAATCTCTGTACGAGTATGATATGGAGCCTTTTTTGAAATGTCCAATATATATATATTTAAAATTGATATTTATAAAGTATCAAAAATATGAGACTACGAAATCTGCGCTACTTTATTGCTGTAGCTGAGAAATTACATTTCAGCAGAACTTACACAAACGTATAATTTTATTCAGCCATGAATCGAATGGCTCTCTGCATTCATATTACTCACCCACAGAAATTATCAACCCTCAACTCGCGCCACACATCAGACGGTTGCCAGCCAGAGTTACCAACGGAGCGTAAAGGGCGATAGTGTTCCCAGATGTAGTCCGATTCGGATGCTTCAATGTACACAGGTAGATTTGGCTCAACCACCGATTCAGGAATATCTTGACTCTCAGGCATCTCAATAGGTTCAGTCGATGGTGGAGTTACGTCTGTTATCTTGCGAATTGGGTTAGAACTTTTTTTGATGAGTCGTTGCATATTCATAGTCATTATTTGGCTTTCCACAAGGTAGGATATCCCAGAATACAGTAAGTTATCAGACAATCCGAAATATTTTGTTGGAAAGTTTTTCCAGGTGCGGATTGCTTTTCGCTTTTAAAAGATGGGAGCGTAGTATGATTGCACTGATAGGCGTTACATAAATGCAGGATGAATTAGCTAAATATGGGTATTTCTCTATACTTCAAAGAGCTAAGTAACACTTGAATTGAATATTTAAGCATATCTACTAATTTGGAATAGCATAACTTTTTTCCATAGCGAAGCAGTAGTGACATTAGGAGTGTCTGTAGGTGTATAAGATAATAACGTAAACGTGTATTTTCACATTCTACTGTGGTCATATATGTTTTACTGACGATACGATCTTCTAGGTTAATAAGACTGAGGTAAACTTTCCATCCATCACATAAAAATAGCGCTGCCAACTGCAAAAAATGTCCCATAAAGGTTTAAATGTTTCAGCACGATGATTTCCTAAAATCCAAGCTAAAATTCCAAAATTTTTCCACTCATCAATAAGAATTTAGCAACAAAATTAAATAACCAATTTATCAAGAAAATCATGAATAACATGAAATCATCTAACCAAGTTAAACGCAGATTTTTCAATCAGATTGCTGTTCAAACGCTGTTATTTACAATAACACTATTATTTACAATAGTTTTATTAAATCATAGCACTATTGGAGTAAATGCTGTCCCTCAAAGCCTGCGTCCTGATATCAAGGTTCGCAATATTATTAATACATTATCAGTCTCTCCTTCTGTGCGGATTGTAAAAGATCCACGAAACAATACTATTTATTACCTCAAACGGAATGGTGAGATTTATCAAGTCAATTTAGCCTCCTCTACTAAAACCCTTGTTTACAACTCTAGTAATCATAATTTAAGTGAAACTCAAGGTATGGTCATTGGCCCTAACGGCACAATTTATTTAGTTGGCAATGCAGACCTTGTGAATAACCAAACTCAAGCAATTATTGTTAAAGGTGTAATTAATTCGAGTACAAAACAGCGTATCTGGTCTATCTTAGCTAAGAGTGAAGCCTATCCCAAAAGCAAAACAGCTTATGACCATCGGTTCAATGGCGTAGTTGTTAGCCTGGATGGTAACTTTATCTATGTGAATAGCGGTTCTCGTACCGATCATGGTGAGGTTCAGTCTGTTGATGGCCTATATCCCAATACTCGCGAAGTCGGATTAACTGCCTGTATACTTCGTCTTCCTAGTAATGGTAACAATCTCTTTCTGGCAAACAATCGAGCAACTTTAAAGACAGCTGGTTATATTTTTGCAGAAGGAATACGTAATACTTTCGATATGGCTTTTGCGCCCAATGGGGATTTATTTGGCACAGAAAATGGCCCAGATCGCGATATGTCAGAAGAATTAAATTGGCTACGTTTAGGTGGTAATTACGGCTTTCCTTGGCGTATTGGTGGGACAGATAATCCACAACAATTTCCCAATTATAATCCTGCCACTGACCGATTGTTAAGCCCTCAATTTAACGCCATCCAAAAAGGCTACTATCGTAACGATCCAACCTTTCCTAATCGACCTACTGGAAAACTGATTGAACCAATTCCTAATCTTGGCCCGGACGCAGATAATTACCGCGATCCTGTAGATGGAAAAATCAAAGATGCCAGCGTTCTTGGGCAACCTTTGAGCACTTTTACAACACACCGTTCTCCTTTAGGCTTAGTTTTTGATACACAAGGAGTAATGAGTCCAGAATTCAACAGAGATGGATTTATGTTGAGTTGGACAGCAGGCGATCCCACTGGCGAAACACTAATAGGCCCTTTTAAAGATGCCAGCCAAGACCTACTGCATTTAAAGTTAACTAAAGTAGGAAATACCAACTATAAACTTAACGCTACACGCCTTGTCAAAGGTTTTAGTAATCCCATTGATGCTGAGATTATTAGCAATAAGATTTATGTTCTAGAATATGGCGGAAATCAAGGAATTTGGGAAGTCTCTATGCCTACCAAGTAAAGTAAATTGGATATTTCTGCATTACTAATCGAAATTAAGCACCCAAACTATCCCAATTCAAACAAGCTCGTACTCCTGACGCTTTCTTGCACCCCTCGTCCTGGCATAAGAAACGTTTTTTCACAGCTTTATATAAATTTCTGCGTCTCATTGACTCGTCAAGTAATTTCACCAACCGTCATGATGGAAAATGTTGTAGGCTTTAGTAGTATTGGCATTCCTAGAGAATTGCATTACGCAAAAAAAGCGATAATGCTATAGTAGTATAGGGAATCCAGCAAGATTTTCCTAAATTTACAGCATTTGAATGTAGAATAGATACTCAAATGTCTGAATAAATAGTTGGAGAGGTGTCCGAGCGGTTCATGGTGACGCACTCGAAATGCGTTTTGGGGAAACCCAACGGGGGTTCGAATCCCCCCCTCTCCGTTCAAAAGATTACTGAAAATTTACTACAATGTGGCTGAAATTTGCCTACCTTTAGCAAGGATATTGAACAACTTGTCTGTTTATTTGCAAGTTAGATAGGATTATCGCTCAATATTTACGCAGTCAAATATTTGCCAAAAACCCTAAAATATACACCGTTAACGCATATTTTTGGGATAAACTAATGCCATCGTGTGAGGAGTGAACGGTGGTAGATCGCAGCTTGGGGCGAGTATTCTCATTTAGTCTGATCGGTATTTCTTTATATCTGGGTATTAGTATAGGAGTCATTATCCGGCTTGGTCAATCACAGCGATTAAACGCTGCTACTATGCCGACTAAGACTATGCAGTTTCCATTAGCTATTCCTGAACTTACCCCATCAAAAACACAGCAACAAACCTTTCCAAATACTATTACTATCAAAGCCGTTGGAGATATTATTCCCGGTACTAATTTTCCTAACTATAGATTACCTCGCTTTCGAGATCAATTATTACCAAATTCAGTGAGAACTCACTTGCAAGGATCTGATATCTTGTTTGGAAATTTTGAAAGTAGTCTAACTAATTATCCCTATACTGCCAAAGATATTAGTCGAGGACAAGTCTTTGCCTTTCGCTCTCCACCTGCATACGCCCAGCTTTTTGCTGAGGCTGGTTTTAATGTGTTCAATATGGCAAATAACCATGCTATGGACTTTGGCCCGGTAGGGTTCAAAGATACAATGAAAAATCTTCAGGCTGTAGGCATTGCAACATTAGGTTATAAAAATCAAATTCTTTATTTGGAAGCTAACAATATCCCTGTGGCAATGATCGGATTTTCTCCTTATGAAATGTATAACTCCATCCATAATTTAAAAGCAGCTAAAGCACTCGTGGCAGAAGCCAAAAATAAAGCCAATATTGTAGTAGTATCGATGCACGCTGGAGCGGAAGGAACGGGGGCACTACACGTTAAGAATCAAACAGAGTTTTTTTATGGAGAAAACCGAGGTAATGCGATCGCGTTTGCTCGAAACATGATTGATGCAGGAGCAGACTTAGTTCTAGGACATGGCCCTCACGTTCCCAGAGCGATGGAAATTTATCAGGGAAAAATCATTGCCTATTCTTTAGGAAACTTTTTGGGATATCGGACTTTATCTACAAATGCCCAAACAGGTGACTCCATGATTTTAGAAGTCAAACTCAACTCAATAGGAAATTTGGTATCAAGTAAAATTATTCCCGTTCGGATGGATCGGCAGGGAATTCCTCATATCGATCGGAGTTTTCAAACTGTAAGACTTATGCGTTATTTGAATAATCAAGCTTTTCCCAAGAATCCGGTGAAGATTAATAAGAAGGGGGAAGTTGTTGTACAGAATAAACTTAACCCTTCCTAAAATAATTCGTAATTCGTAATTTGTAATTAGTTAATAGGAGTCAGCGCAATACTGCTCGGTTAAAGGGAAAAGTATTGGAAGGCTTGATATATAAGGTTTTTACCCTTTAACATGAGTCCCTTTCCCTAAAACCCGACAAGTATTGGAAGCCAGGGTGGTTGTGAACTTACCACGCTGCTTTACCAGAATCCAAAATTGATTAGTTATTGTCATCTTGTAGCTTTTCCTCAAACTTCTGAATATTCTGGGGTTGGCTATTAGTCGGTGAATTTTGCTTTTCTAGTGTTGGTACTACCACAGCAGAAGGATCTGATTGTTTGGATTCTGTTGGTGCTGGTGGTGGTATAAGTAGAGGTTTTGATGGACTTACGGGTTGAGGGGAGGCAGGTTTTTGACTAGAAGCGGGTAAGTTATTTTGTGGAAATGGCAATGGTGCGGGGGAGGGGGAAGCTTTTCGAGATGAGCGGATTGCTCGTAGTTTCTCCACTAAAGAGGGTGTGGGGGAAACGCTAGGTGAAGGTGTGGATTGTTCGGAATCACCGCGTTGCGGTTCTCTTGCAGGGCTGCTGGTAGATTCTTCTTGGGAAGAACGACGATTGCGGCGACGCTGTTTGGAATTAGAGACGGGTGCTTTTTCGCTTCTTGAAGTGGTGTTGGTCTGTTCACTTCTGGGTGAAGATGTACTATCAACATTAGGTGCTTTCGCACCTGATTCTTGAGTTGGCTTTTCAACAAGTGGCTTGGCAGTCGGCTGCTGAGATTTGGGTAATAAACTCGCGATCCCAAAACCTGCTGTAGCAGCAACTAAGGCTACACCCATACCAATAAATACTTTAGATGATCCCAGCTTTTTAGCCAGTAGAGTTCCCTTAGGCATACCTGGGTTGGGTTGCGCCAGCACAGATGGTCTATGAATAGAATTTTGGGCACTTTTCCCAATTAAAGTTGCTGCTTGCTGCGCAGATAAATTGACAGTTGGCACTGCGTAAGTGGGTAAAACTTGCGGTGTTCCATTCACCCCATTTCCAGGTAGCAATTGCAGCCACTCAGCAACTGTCGCTGGCCGAAAACGAGACTCTACCGCCATACCGCGCATTACCGCTTGGTTGACAGCAGCACTCAAATGTGGTTGCAGTTCGCGGGGGGAAGGCATTTGTTCGCGATCGCGCAATAATGCTGGCATGGGAACTTGGGCTGTCAATAGTGCATACAAGGTTGCTGCTAAACCATAAACATCCGTAGCGGGTGTGCGCGCCGCTTGCGTCATATACTGCTCAATCGGAGAATAACCCTCAGAAACCAAACCTGTGTGAGTCTGTCTGACACCGCCATTAAATTCCCTGGCAATGCCAAAATCAATTAGTATTACTTCCTGCGTTCCTTGACGAAGAATAATATTATCTGGTTTGACATCGCGGTGTAACAAGCCGTTGTTGTGTACTACCTGCAACGCTGCCCCAATTTGTCGGATGTAATGAATTGCTGTGGCTTCAGGCAAAGTTATTCCTGGTAATACAAATGCGTCTCCCAAGGTTTCACCAGGAATGTATTCCATCACCATGTAAGGCAGTCCAGCTTCTACAAAAAAGTCACTAACTCGGACTATATTTGGGTGGATACACGTAGCTAATCGTCTGGCTTCATTTTGGAATTGGCGCTCGAATTTGGCAAAATCAGGATGTTGTCGCAGCCGTTCATTGATGGTTTTCATCACCACCTCCTGACCCAAGTAGTGATGCGTAGCTTTAAAGGTAATGCCAAAGCCACCCCGCCCTATTTCTTGAATTAGGGTATATTTTCCATCCTGCAAAATTGTGCCTGCTAACATAAAGAGTCCTGAGTCCTGAGTGAGCAGATAAGTACCGAGTCCTGAGTTTTGAGGGATTTCCCAAAAATTTTCCCATATTTTTATCGGGCAGGGTTCTTGCCTGTCTATTTTACGGGATGTAGTTGTTGGAATTCCTGAAGTGAGAAAGACCTCCCCACGATCGCAACAGTTTTATCTTTCTCAGATGATAGCGCGGGAGTGCGGCAAGCTTAAAGCAGAAGACGGGCTATGGCTATTTTTGAGGTTTTATAAAAGTCATTTTCAGAAAAACTATTTAAAACCCAAATTCATCAATTCAATATCTGGCACGATCTCAAAAAAACTTGAGAAACCACGTTTGTGGGCGAAAAATCTAGGTTTTTAGGATGAACCAGTATAAAAACTGATTTTTGTACATCTGCTAGATGTGAATTAGGGAACCCAGTAAAATTAAATACTTTTATTGCTTTACAAAAGCAGCAATTTGCTAGATGATAGCAACGAAAGGAAAAATACATTAGTAAATATCTAGTTTTTTTACTCTCAGTAGTTGTGTGAAAACCCTGTAATTGCAAGGCTGAAGTCGGTTTGAGTTTCCCTCATTACCCTAGCTTGAAGTAACAAAATGGCAACGTTACATACCTCCAACTTCCCAGAAAATCACGCAACTTCTACCTCATATACCCATAGTCTAGTTTTCATCGATACGGCGGTTGAAGACTATAGCGATTTAATCAATGGCGTGCTTGATAATGCCCAAGTGTTCGTGCTTGACTCGACACAGAACGGTGTTGAACAAATTACGAAAATTCTGGCGAGTTGCGTAGACGCGCAGCAGCTTGCCGTTAGACATCGCTGGAATTTGGCTAACATTCATATTGTGTGCCACGGTGTCCCAGGTTGCTTACAATTGGGCAATACCCATTTAGGAATTGATACCCTCGACGAATACAGCCAGCAACTTCAACAATGGCAGAAGATATTTTCCACCTTTAGCAAAGCCGATAACCCTATTAACTTACTCATCTATGGTTGCAATGTAGCTTTGGGTGATGTAGGGGCAGAATTTGTAGAAAAACTGCACCAACTGACAGGGGCAAATATTGCTGCTTCGCGTCAGCGAATTGGCAATGCAGCATTAGGCGGTAACTGGGAGTTAGAAGTTCGCACTACTGATATGGAAGTAAATCTGGCGTTTGCAGAAACGACGCGAGAAGCTTACGCAGGAGTGCTAGCAACGTTTACGGTAAATAGTTCCCAAGATTTAGATGATGGCGATGCCAATAACGGTATTACCACTCTGCGGGAGGCAATTAAGTTAGCGAATGCTTCTGCTGGGGATGATGCGATCGCTTTTGGCGGAATATTCACAGATACCACCCCAGATACCATCACGCTCACCTCTGGGCAACTGACGATTACCGATGATGTTACCATCTTGGGGACTGGGACATCTAAGCTTACTGTGACTGGAAAGAATGCCTCTACAGTATTCGACATATCAGGATTAGGGACAAGTGTCAATATTAATGGACTGGCGATCGCTAGCGGCAGTATTAAGGTTAATAGAACTTCCATCCTCAACCTAGCAAAAAGCAGTGTGTCTGGGAATACAGCAGGAAGTGCCATCTCTAATAGCGGCATCCTCAGTCTTGCTAACACCAGCGTCTTTGGCAATACACAAGGTGGTATTTATAACGGTGGTACTCTCAGCCTAACTAACAGCAGTGTTTATGGCAATACCGCCGGGGCAAGCAAGATTTATAATGGCAATACTGCCGGAGGCGGCATTTTTAATGACGCTTCCTCTGGTAAAACTGGTATTCTCAGCCTAATTAACAGTACTGTCTCTGGCAATACGGCAAACTCCGGTGGTGGCATCTATAATCAAGGCGGTGATCTCAGGCTGACCAATAGCACTGTCTCTGGCAATACTGCAACCTCTGGCGGTGGCATTTTTAACGGAAATGATAGTTATTTTAACAGTTCAGCTACACTAACTAACAGCACCATCTCTGGCAATACAGCGTTAGAAGATGGCGGTGGCATATACAATGGCCAAGGCTATAACAGTGACAACAGCCTCACCCTAATCAGCGCTACAATTAATAACAACACAGCTGACTCAGATGGTAATGGTACTGGCAATGGCGGGGGTGTTTTTAGTTCCTCTGATTCCTCTGTTAACGTCAATGTTAGTAACACCATCATTGCAGGCAACCTCGACAAGTCCACCTCCGGTGATATACACCCCGACGTGAGTGGTGGTCTGATTGACTCCGGCAATAACCTGATTGGTAATAATACTGGTAGCACTGCCTTTACCACCAGCACCCTCGTCGGCACAAGTGCTAGCCCCATTGACCCCAGACTCGGATTGCTGCAAAATAACGGTGGTACAACCTTTACCCAGGCGTTACTTGCGAATAGCCCCGCTATTAATGCTGGCAATAATTCTCTAGTTCCTATTGGTGTTATCACTGACCAACGCGGTACTCGATTTAACCGAATATTCAACGGTGTTATTGATATTGGTGCTTACGAAGTCCAATCCCCTGTCACCCCGCCACCTGTTAATACTGGCACATTTGTGGTGACTAATACCAACGATTCTGGATCGGGGTCGTTGCGGCAGGCTATCCTCAATGCCAATGCGACCGTTGGGGCAGATACGATTACCTTTGCGGGCGTGTTCACCGATGCCATCCCAGATATCATCACCCTGACCTCTGGCAAATTAATCATTACCAATGATATTACCATTTTGGGGACTGGGGCATCTAACCTCATAGTGAGTGGGAATAATTCATCAGGCGTGTTTGAGATATCGGGTTCTGGGACAGATGCCAGCATTGATGGCTTGAAGATTGCTAATGCTAATGATCCCTTAGGCAGTATTTTGCTCAATAGCAATACCAGCCTCAGCCTGACTAACAGTACTGTCTCTGATAATAGAGGGGAAGTAGGCGGCATATTTAATAGAGGCACTCTCAGCCTGACGGGAAGCACTGTCTCTGGCAATGGGGGATCGTCCTTAGGCGGCGGCATCTTTAATAAAGGCAAACTCAGTATAAATAACAGCACTGTCTCTAATAACAATGCAAACGTCGGTTTCAACACAGCCTATGGCGGCGGCATATTCAATACAGGTAAAGTCAGTATAAATAACAGCACTGTCTCTAATAATAGTGCGTTCGCTAGCGGTCTTGAGCGGGGAGGTCCCGACCCTTACCCATCTTACGGCGGCGGCATTTATAACTTAGGCACTGTCGATATCACTAACAGCACTGTCTCTAATAATAGCGCGGCAGACGGTGGTGGCATCTCTAACTCAGGTACTTTTAACCTGATTAACAGCACTGTCTCTGGTAATAGTGTATATTACACCGGCGGTGGTATCTTGAACAGCGGCACTCTCACCCTCACCAATGACACCATTACCAATAACACAGCAGAGGGCTTTGACTATAGCGGTGTTAGTGGCAACGGTGGGGGTGTCTTCAGTAATGGCGGTAATGTTATCGTTGGCGATACCATCATTGCAGGCAATTCCTACATACCCTATTCTGATGATTCCAGTAATTCCCGCGACGTTTCCGGCAACTTCACCGACGCTGGTAATAACCTAATTGGCGATAACACAGGTAGCACTGGCTTTACTACCAGCACCCTCGTCGGCATCAGAACCAAACCCATTGATCCAAGACTTAGCCCCCTGCAAAATAATGGTGGTACAACCTTTACTAATGCCTTACTTGCAGATAGTCCCGCCATTAACGCTGGCAATAATGCTCTGATTCCAGCAGGCATCACCACCGACCAACGAGGTGGTCAATTTAACAGAATATCTAAGGGTAAAGTTGATATCGGTGCATTAGAGTTTAACGGGCTGAATGGAACCAATGGTGCTGATAATTTAGTAGGCAAGAACTACAGTGACATAATTAACGCTCAAGCTGGGAACGATACCATCACAGGTAATCAAGGTAACGACATCCTAACTGGTGGCGGCGGCAAAGATAAATTTGTTTACAAATTAGGTGACGGTGTTGATACCATTACCGATTTCGGTGGGTTAGGTAAAGGCTCAAATCCATCAGCAGCAATCATTGCCGAAGTGGATACCCTCAAATTTCAAGGTGCTGGATTGACAGCCCGAAATCTGTTACTCACCCAGAATGGTAACAATCTAGAAATCACCTTTGAAGGGGTGGCTGATAACAAAGTTATTCTCCAAAACTTTCCTCTGGAAAACCTAGAAAACGTATCGGCAGTAGGCAATATCCTGTTTAATGGGCAAACCAGCATTAGTGAAAGCTTTGATGTCTTCGATGCCAACTCCACCCAAAACGCTATCTTAAACAAGAACACAGTCACCTTTCTCAATGACGTGAACAACAATCTCAATGGCTTTGACAACTCAGCAGATGTTATTAATGGTCAAGAGGGCGATGACCGCATCGACGGCAAGAGTGGTAACGACCTGCTGCGCGGCGGTGCAGGTAACGATACTTTGCTTGGTGGTGCTGACAATGACAGCCTTGTTGGAGGTGTTGGTAATGACAGCCTTGTTGGCGGTGCAGGTAATGACATCCTTGTTGGTGGTGAAGATAACGATACCCTGACTGGCGGTGCAGGTAATGACCAGTTCATCTACCAAACCTTGAGTGATGTTGGTGATACCATCACTGACTTTAATCAGAATCAGGATAAGTTAGTCTTGACTGACCTGTTTAAAAGTCGGGGCTACAGTAGCAGCAATCCCATCGGTGATGGCAACCTACAATTTGTGCAATCGGATACTTCTACAGAAGTTCAAATCCTTGGTTATTATTCTTTTTACACTTTGGCGACTTTGGATAATTTCACCGCAACAAATCTGGTAGTTGGTACTAATGTCATCGTCTAGCGCTCGATTCTAGTCTGTAGCGATTAAACTCAACGAAGTTGTCACCAACCCCGTTGGTCTTCAAAACCGTGCATGAG
>NZ_JAVRCL010000085.1:0-26668 GCF_034530775.1 Nostoc sp. DedSLP04
TTCGCTCTAGCTTTCGCCAGTTGATAGAGTGCCATTCCACCATCAGTTTTTGAGAACGTTTGGCTCCTCAAGGAATAGGTGTTACTTGGTCTCAATTTGTGTCCGGGCCACCACTCTTAGAAGCCTTAAATGTGGGTAGTATCGACATGGGGCCAACCGGTGAAACACCACCCATTTTTGCTCAGGCAGCTGGTACTAATTTGATTTATGTAGTTAATACGCCGCCAGGTACTGGAGAAGGTTCAGCAATTGTTGTGCTAAAGGATTCTCCAATCCAAACATTGGCAGGTCTTAAAGGTAAAAAAGTTGCTTATTCTAGAGGGACGGCTCAGACCTTTTTTGTGGTGAAAGCGTTTGAAGAGGTAGGGCTAAAAATCAGTGATATTGAATCAGTGAATCTAGCCATTGCAGATGGAAGAGCAGCGTTTTTGAACAAGACGGTTGATGCTTTTGTAGAAAGCGATCCTAGTCTGATCAAGCTGCAACGGGAAGGCACTATTCGAGTCTTACGAAACGCCCAAGGAATTAAGACGCCAGGAGGTTATTACTTAGCTTCACGAGATTTTGCCACTAACAACGCTGACCTCTTGAAAGCAATTTTGTCAGAGTATTATGAGATTGGGCTGTGGGCAAACAAAAACAGGCGGGCTGCTGCTGAAATCCTCGCACCGAAGGTCAAGACTGATGTCGATACTATGGAGTTGGCGCTGACGAGAAGAAAATATGACATGAGACCAATTACTGAGGAAGTAATTAGCGCTCAACAAAAGGTTGCGGATCTTCTGTATGAACTGAAAGTTGTACCAAAACAAGTCGATGTTAAAGGAGCAACCTTAACTGCCCAGCAGTATGCAGCGATTACGCCGGATGCCGTTAGGAATAAAGCTTAACCTTTGAATCAGCAAGCTTACTAAAAAAATTAGATGCGATGCCTGCGGCGGTAAACTACGCAATTATTCTATAATTAGTTAATCTAAATATTGGTTATTCTAATATTTAGATTAACATATAGACCTCCCCTGATGAAAATTTGGAACAGACAACTAGGCGATCGCGTAAGTAATATCATTTACCAGTATTTACCAGCCTTTCGCTGGCGTAATTTTCGCCTGTTTTTTGGAGGACAGTTACTATCAATGTCTGGGACATTTATGACCCAGCAGTTAACTATTCCTTGGCTGGTATATGATTTGACTCAATCGGCTTGGTTGTTGGGAGTTGCAGGCTTTGTACAATTTTTACCGACGTTATTAGTGATTCCCTTTTCCGGCGTATTGTCCGATCGCTGGAGTCGTCGTGACTTATTAATGCTAGTGCAGATATTGGGAATTAGCGTTTCCCTGGCTTTGACAATTCTTACCTTTAGGAATTGGATTACGTTTCCCATCCTATTGGTACTGAGTGTTCTCAATGGTTTGCTCAAGGGATTAGATATGCCCGTGCGCCATACAATCGTCACCGAAACCGTAGACGATCGCGCCGATTGGAGTAATGCGTTGGCGTAGCCCCCCGAAGGCATCGCTTTAAATTCAGTGATGTTAATGGCAAAACTGGACTCAAAGTATCGTGTGTCACCCTTGGCACGATGACTTATGACACCCCATCCCATTTTAGGGCATGAGTACCCTTCTGGAAATCGCCCATAGAGCGACTAAGTACTTGATAAGAGGCAGGGGGGCAGGGGGAACTAAGAACATGATGCCAATTAAAGCTAGTAAAACGGCGATCATTACAGGGGGTAATAGTGGTCTGGGATACTATTACGCTCAAGCGATCGCATTTATTTCTGTTAATGGATCTATGGCATGAGATGAGGTTGTCCCCACAGTAGCAGTAATATAAAAAGGAATTAACCCAGATTTCATATCTGTTCTGTAACAATTTGCTGTTGTGGTAATTATAGACACATTCTATAATCAGCATCAATCTCAATTAAATGGAAATTTTCTCGCTTAATTCCCGCTCCAATAACGGCTTTCTCAATTTCGGAAACTTTTATGAAAATCTACTATGTAACTTTAAATAATACAGATGAAGCGCGTCAAATTGGTCGGGCATTACTAGAACGTAAGTTAGCAGTTTGTGTCAATTGGTTCCCGATTACTTGTGCTTATAGTTGGCAAGGAGAAATTACTGAAGAACCAGAAGTTGTTTTAATTATCAAAACTCAAAATGGTTATGCTTTAGAAATCGAAAAACTTATTCATGAGCATATTACTTATACTAATTTTATCGCCGAAATTTCTCCGACAGCAGTTAATCAGGGTTTTGTCAATTGGTTGAATGCAGAAGTTTCACCGCGCTCACAATAGAAATTACCTAATACCATTTCTTCCCTTGCTCTCGTTGGCTTACCTCAGTTTTGCTCGGCACGAGTCGCTCACGGCAAGCTTTCTCCTCTACTTACACAGCGATCGGATATTTTTTTAGTTGGAAGTTCCTTATACCTCAAAAGGCTTATTCTAACTATTTTACTGGAGGTCAAAAATGGCAGTTCTCAAACTAGAAAATGGAACTCTCTACACCGATTTAATTCACATTGCTCAAGAATTAGCCCCCCTGAATATTCAAATTAATCGTCAGACGGTAGGAGATAACCCCAAACTCCAACATTTGTTGGCACAAGATAGTCTCAACGAAGATGAAAAAGAACAAGTACTCAAAGCAATAGATAGTTACTTTGAGCAACTACAACAGACAGCCGGCTATAAATCTCGTGATTTGGTTGTCCTTCATCAAGGGATTCCTAACCTTGATGAGTCAATGGCAAAGTTTGACCAAATTCATACCCATGCAGATGATGAAGTCCGCTACATCATTGATGGAGAAGCGATTTTTGGCTTTGTACGTTCTGATGGTAGTCAAGTAGAACTGACAGTACAACCAGAAGAATATATCAACATTCCAGCCGGAACCGAACATTGGTTTTATCTCACCCCAGCAAAGCGAGTGAAAACAGTACGCTATTTCATCACCACAGAAGGTTGGATACCCCAATATACAGGCAGAGAAATTAGCACCCGCCAACCCCTAGTGAGTTGAGAAGGCAGAAAGTAATTGACATAAATAAATTTAGGGGTTTTAAACCCGTTCCGCAGAGGGCAAAAATATATTTTCTGCCTTTTATCTTTCTTCGCTCAATTCCAAATTATCAAACATTACGAATTACGAATTACGAATTACGAATTAGTATGAAGCGGATTGTTTTTTGTGACTTTGATGGCACTATTACAGTTGACGAAACTTTTGTCGCGGTTCTGAGAAAGTTTGCACCAGTACTTTCTGCAAAACTACTGCCTGAAATGTATGCAAAAAGGCTGACACTGCGAGAGGGAGTCAAGGAAATTCTGCAATCAATTCCATCTGCAAGTTATCCAGAAATTCTGGAATTTACAAAACCTCAATTGATACGTCCTGGGTTTATAGAATTGTTGGATTTTCTGGAGTTTCAGGGAGTTTCATTAATAGTAATCTCTGGGGGACTACGGGGAATGGTAGAGGTTGTTTTGGATAGGATAGTGCATAGAATAGAGAAAATTTATGCTGTAGATGTCGATATTAGCAGTGCTTATTTAAAAGTAAATTCTGAATACGAAGGAGATACGGAACTGATCGCTAAGGTGCAAGTTATGGATCGGTACCCAGCCGATGAAAAGATCGCGATTGGTGACTCCATTACCGACTTAAATATGGGATTGCAAGCTTCTGTTGTCTTTGCACGCTCTCCGTTAGCAGAATATTTAGATGAACACCAAAAACCCTATATTCCTTGGAATGATTTTTTCCAAATCCGCGATTATTTAGCAAAATCATGGAGTTAAACCCAACATTACCAGATCCTCGTTTGCAACTAATTGCCACTGCTCGGTATTTTTACCAACAAGGTTGGATGGTAGGAACTGCCGGCAACCTCTCGGCTCAATTAGCTGATGGTAGTTTTTGGATTACAGCTAGTGGTAAATCTAAGGGTGAGTTATTACTCAACGATTTCGTTCTGATTGCTCCAGATGGCAAAATAGAAGCATCAGCCACCCAGGTGATACCTTCAGCTGAAACAGCTATTCATCAATTAGTTTACCGCCTGTTTCCAGAATCACTTGCTTGTTATCATATACATTCTATTGAGAGCAATTTGGTTTCTCGTTTGGTTGAAGGTGATAGTTTACTTTTACCACCCCTAGAAATGCTCAAAGGTTTGGGAGTTTGGCAAGAAAATTCCTGTTGTATAATGCCAATTTTTGCTAATCATTTTCAAGTTGCCCAGATTGCTGGTGATATTGAACAACGCTTTGCCGTCACTCCACCGCAAATATCCGCATTCATAATTCGGGATCATGGTTTGACAGTTTGGGCTTGTTCTCTTGAAGCTGCTCGGAATTATATTGAGTTATTAGACTACATCTTTCGCTACATGGTTGCTGCCATTCGGTTAGGCATAAATATCTGAAATCCTACTTGATGGCAAAGTTAGACGGGTCTTGATCTCGTCGATGCTTAATGGGAATGGGGGCTGGCTGCCCATCACCCGCAAGGGCTGCGGTTTTTTCCAGGGATTCCCTCAATCGCTTGGCTGCGTAGATAGACATATCTCGTGGTACATTAATGCGATCGCGCAAATATCGCAGAGCCACATCAGATCCCGATGGAGGTACGCAGTCTTCCCCTGTCATCATGTGTGTTAAAGCACAACGTAGCGCGCGATCGAACAATTTATCATCTAAGGGGTTGACTCGGATAATATTGATCCGGTGCTCGATTGTTCGTTTAAGAGCTTCCATACGGGAGTTTTCCGGCTCTGGATAAGTAACATCTGGTAGCCCAAACCAGGGGCCGTTATCCACCCGCGCTTTATTGAGAAGCATCTGAGTTTCGCCGTTTTCCCAACAGCCCCCCATCTGGGGCGGCAAATCATGTGCGTGGGTGTGAAAGTCACTCTGGGTACCGCAGTAGGTCGGTCGGCTTTCCATTGCGGCAAACCATGCGCTCAAACGAGGGTTTTCCTCCCGCAGTGAGTAGCCTTTGTAGTAGTAAAGGCTCGCATTCATCCGTTCGAGATATGGCGTAAAAATGACATCGACGATGCCGAAGCTATCTAGAAAGTAAGGGCTTGGGGTGCTACCCAGAGCCGACTCTACCCTAGCCACTACTCCGATAAATTGTTCTCGGTTGCGTTGTTCTTGTTGAGACGAACCTGCTTTAGAGCATAGCCAAACGCACCAGGCTCTAAATAAAAGTCGTTCTAATTGACGTAGAGGAAGCACCCTATGGTCTTCCATCCCTTGGTTCAATGGAGCAAAAACCTTTTCCAAAGCGATCAAAATGTCATCGCTTTCCTTAATAATCCGTCCATCTAGCTCGATCGCGGGGAGCATTCCTGATGGTACCTTACGTTTGTACCAACTTTCTTTCTCCCCATAGCAGAACATTGTCACTTTTTCGATGCGGTAGGGGATCTGTTTTTCCTCTAGCCATAACCAAACTTTTTGACAGTAAGGACACCAAGCGTGGTTATCGCGGTACAGCGTTACCCGCACATCAGATTCCGGCTGACCAAACAAGCGCAACCTGGCTCTAGCATTGGTGAGACCATTAACGGTATCTATTTGATAGTCCGTGAGGGTTTCTAGTTCTTCCCAGCTTAAGGGTGCGGTAGTCATAGGGGGAGTTGCGTAGGGCAATACTTAGGACAATTCTATACTCTACAATATTTTCAACTACACCAAGGCTTAATTTAACCGATAGGTTCGCGCATCAATTCTTTCCACTTCAAGAAAAAGTTGAAGTGACGATACCACGTTCAAAGGTTCTGGCAATTTGGCATAACTTATCTCTGAATTGCCGTTTAAATGAGATATCAACAGAACAGACGCAAATCGCCAGTTGTTGACCCAACGCTGTAGACGAACTCAGCAGCCCCCCACAGCGCTCGGTCATCGCTTCACTACAACTGGCTAGTAATGTACTAGAAAATACATAGTAAATGTGCAATGGCGATGCCTGCGATCGTAAACTACGCTCTTTTCCTACTTAAATTTGGCTGAATTTTTGAGAGTAAAGTTCATCAGACACTTTTTTTAGTTCTGGTTCAACTACTGTCAAATGTTGCTCTAAAATTGCCAAATTCCGAATGTTGGATTTATAGAAAGCATCAAACAAATCACCCACTAAAGGCACAGTACCAACGACTGTTTCCAAACCTACATTAAAAATCATTTTGGCTAAGTCTTGACGCGGGATGCCAAACTGAGTAGCTAAAAATATAATGTAAGCTGAAAACGCTGTACTGATTAAATCACCAGCACCTGGAACTAGACCAATGATTGGGTCTATGCCAATGCGAAAACCTGTCAAAGGGATACGTATTGATGTATCCATCAGACGGCTGAGTTTGCGGATGCGATTTAGAGTAGCAAGGCGTTTGGCAGCGTCCATAATTGACCATATTTACACTACTTTTAAATTGCACCATTTTTAGTTCTTTGTCTTGTACCGTTAGAAATAACAAGTATGAATAAAAATCCTGAATACTGCCTAAAAAAGCATTATAACTAATTAGCCAGACATGATATAAGACGTTTTTTCCATTAGTTTGCATACTTTCTAACATCTCTGCCGCCCAGTCATCTTTACCTCCCGTACCAATGCATAGATATATTGCAAATCTAGGAAGGCGATCGCGTGTTCGTGTATTCGTAGGTGCAGGTAAACAGCAAGTTCCTGCCAGCGCAAACCGACACTTACTGCTTTGATAGCCGTTTGCAATTGAATCGAGTACAGACCTTCTTAGAGGTACGGCAATGCCGTGTTTTTACCCGCTTACTTTACTCCAAACATATTTACGGCAGACTTCGCAAGCAGCTTTTGCTTCCTCTGTTTGTGGATTGGTGAAGATGGGATGGTAACGCAACCTGTCGCAACAGACTTGCAACCATGCACGCCAGTCACCTCGCCATAACCTTATTGTTCCATCATCGCTGCCACTAACTATCTTTTGCCCATTGGGGCTAAAAGCTACTGACCAGACAGAATCTTCATGTCCCCTAAACGGTTGACCAATGGGGTTACCTGCTAAATCCCATAACTGCAATGTGTTATCGTCGCTACCACTAACAATTATCTGCCCATCAGGACTAAAGGCGACTGACCAAACATAATTCTCGTGCCCCCAAAATGGTTGACTGATGGGGTTACCTGCTAAGTCCCATAACCGCACTGTGTTGTCAATACTGCCACTAACTATCTTTTGCCCATCGGGACTAAAAGCAATGGCGGTGACAGAACCTTCGTGATCCTGTAAGGAGTGACTGAGCAGGTTACCCTTGATATCCCATAACTCCACTTTCCCTTCACGACTGCCAGTACCGATCTTTTGCCCATTAGGACTAAAGGCAATGGCGGTCAGTTCAGCTTCATCTACCCGTAAAAGTTGAGCGATGGAGTGACCCTGCATATCCCATAACCTTACTGTCCCGTCATCACTGCCAGTAACTATCTTTTGCCCATCGGGGCTAATAGCGACTGAAAAGATAACATTCTCATGACCACGCAAGGGTTGAGCGATGGAGTGACCCTGCATATCCCATAACCTTACTGTCCCGTCATCACTGCCAGTGACTATCTTTTGCCCATCGGGGCTAATAGCGACTGACCGCACAGAATACTCATGCCCCTGAAAAGGTTCACCAATAGGTTTGCCCTGGATATCCCACAAACGCACTATACCGTCACTGCTGCCGCTGACTATCTTTTGCCCATCAGGACTAAAGGCCACTGAATTGACTGAACTTTCATGCCCCTTGAAGGGATAAGTAAGCGGATTGCTCGTTAAATCCCACAACCGCACTGTTTGGTCACGACTGCCACTAACTATCTTTTGCCCATCAGGACTAAAGGCCACTGACCAGACAACATTTTTATGCTCCCTAAACGGTTGACCGATGGGGTTGCCCATTAAATCCCACAACCGAACTGTGTTGTCGCTACTGCCACTAACTATCTTTTGCCCATCAGGACTAAAGGCCACTGATAAGACAGAATTTTCATGTCCACTAAGCGGTTGACCAATGAGGCTACCCGCTAAATCCCATAACCGCAGTGTTCGGTCACGACTGCCACTAACAATTTTCTGTCCATCGTGATTAAAGGCAACTGAATAGACTTCATGCTCATGTCCCCAAAATGGTTTACCTATAGGGTGACCTTGGATATCCCACAAACGCACCGTCTTGTCCCAACTGCCACTGGCTATCATTTGACCGTTGGTGCTAAAAACAACTGAAAAGATAACATCTTCATGACCATAAAAGGGTTGACCGATAGGTTGGCCTATTAGATTCCATAGCCGCACTGTCTTGTCCCAACTGCCGCTGGCTATCATTTGACTATCGGCACTAAAAGAGACGGCAGTAACATAAGCTTCATGCCCATAAAAGGGTTGACCGATAGGATTGCCCTGGATGTCCCACAAACGCACCGTCTTGTCCCGACTGCCACTGACAATTATTTGACCATCCGGGCTAATAGCAACTGAATATACGGAGTCTTCATGCCCTTGAAAGGGTTGACTGATAGGATTGCCTAGTACATCCCATAAGCGTACTGTTCCGTCAAGACTGCCACTGACAATCATTTGACCATCCGGGCTAATAGCAACTGAATTGACAGTACCTTCATGTCCCAGGAAGGGAATGGATACTCTAACTGTTTCCATCACTCTATGCAAGCTGTTCTGAACTGGGGTGAGAATCTGATCTGGCATCTTGTCAAGATTTTCACCTATTGCCTGAATCGCCAAAACTAGGCCATCTAATGGTTTGAAAGGTAGTAAATTCAATACCCTTGTAGCTTTTTCTCACAAAGTAGCTTGAGTGAGTGCCCGTTCTAAAATATTGATTCGGTCTTTTTCATAAGCATCACTGCGTTGATAAAAATTTTTGGCTTGAGGTGATGATAAAAACTGTAGCTTTTCCCAATTTTCCCGCACCTCTGCCAATAATCCCCCCTGCATTAAGTATTTTTCATTCTCCCCTTTGTTCACCCACTCGCGTAAAGCATCTGCAAACCGATCGCTCAACCGCCGCAAATCTCGGTCTTGTTGTCGCCATTGGGCAAACCTCTCCCAACCCTCAATTAAGGCTTCATGGGCTAAATCAATCCACGCTTTTCCTTGTTCATCTTTCCCAGCTACCAGCAAACGTCCTTTCACTAATCCCTCATCTAGCAATTCACTTAATGCTTGCTGCTGTTCTTGGTCATTACCAGCAATGGCTAACAGTTCAACTTTTAGTTGGCGCTGTCGGGTATCCTTTTCTCCCTCTCCCGTTCGCACTAATCGCAGGAAAATTTGCTTAATCCAGTCTTTCTCTTGTTCATTTCGTTCATGAGTCGGGGAATCCTGCTGATAATCTGCGTAAAGATAAACATTTTCTGCATGAAAATTCAGCGCCCCTGTCAATCCTTGGAAGTTTTCATACTGTTCTAAGGTGAGTTGATGCTTTTGTTGGTTGCGTTTTTCCCAGAGTCTAGTTAAAGCAAACTCCATCAACGGCAAGTATCCCGGTTCTTTACCAACATCTTCTAAAATTTTCAGTAATAGTCCTTCTTCAACACTATGACCTTGAAGTTTAGCAGGTTCAGTTATTGTCTCTTTTAAATCAACTCCTGCGATCCGCGGCATCAAAACAAGCTGATTTTCAATTAATTTATTTAAAGACGGATAATCTGAACATGATTCCAGAAAATCCGATCGCATGGTAATCACAACCGCCAACCGCGAATCGGTCATCTCTACTACCTGAGTCAGCAATTCAATAAATCTCTGTTTTTGTTCAGCAACCGAGACAGTAAATAATTCCTCAAACTGATCTACTACCAATAAAAATTTTTCTGCACCTGTGAGATGCTCCAGAATTACAGGTAAAGGATTCGGTTCTTGAGTAATCAACTCCCAAAGCAATTTTTCTTTTCTCGCCCCTGGAAAAAATGCTTTCAGAACTCCTCTCAATTCCTGCAAAGGCTGAAATCCTGGCTTGATTGGCGGTAAAATTTGCCAGACACTATCATCTAATTCTGGAATCAAACCCGCCTGAACTACAGAAGATTTTCCACTCCCGGAAGCGCCAAGAATCGGAACAAAGGGATTTTGTGCCAATTTCCCCAGAATCTTCCTCACAACCTGCTTGCGCCCAAAGAAAAACTGTTTTTGTTCCGCTTCAAAGGCTTTTAAACCTTGGTAAGGACATTCTTCCTTTACCTCAAAGGTTTGAGCTTGTGTTTGATTTTTGTGGGTAATTAAAGTAATGGAACGCCCCCAACCCATGCGGATTGGTTCTTGTCCACTAGCTTTGGCATAGTTATACACTTGCAACGCGGCTGCATAAGCTTCACTTCCCACTGCTATAGATGTATCATCTAGCAACTCTTGTAATTGCGACAAAGACAGCAGTACTGGATACAAAGCTTCAAATAATTGTACGTCTTTCCGCATCTCATTAAGGTCAAACGATCGCGGCAAAAACTCTGGGTTCTGTGTCGCCACCTCCAATGCTTTACTGACAAAGGCGCGGCTTTTATCTCCCATTTTGGGTAAAGCTTTTCGTTCCTCGTTACTTAAATCAATCAAAAATGGTAATTTGTCTTTTATTGTGGCGATCGCTTGCAACACAGCATCTCTATCTGATTGCGCTAGTGTTGCACTAATTGGGGCTGTGGACATAGAAATTAGTCTCCAGTATGTTGCTTAATTTTAGAGTGCCCACATATACAAACTAAATTTCAATAACACCAATAAAAATTCCAAGGTCAAAAGGTGAGCGTTGTCAAAGTGCGGGTTACGCCTAAGCCTTTCGCTCACCATAATTTATACCAATTTGAAAAAAGAATGCGACAAATAGACCACTTGTAGAGACGCGATGAATCGCGTCTTTACCCAAAGATGTGTTACTACTGCCTTGATAGCCGTTTGCAATTGAGTCGAGTGCAGACCTTCTGAGAGGCACAGCAATGCCGTGTTTTTACCCGCTGACTTTGCTCCAAACATATTTTTGGCAGGTTTCACAAGCGGCTTTTGCTTCCTCTGTTTGCGGATTGGTGAAGACGGGATGGTAACGTAACCTGTCACAACAAACTTGCAACCATGCACGCCAGTCACCGCGCCACAACCGTACAGTCCCATCTTCAGCGCCGCTAACAATCGTCTGCCCATCGGCGCTAATGGCGACAGAATAAACCCAGCCCTCATGACCGCGTAAAGGTTCAGCCAAAAGAAGACCTTGCAGGTTCCACAACCGCACAGTGCCGTCATCACCGCCACTAACAATCGTTTGCCCATCGGCGCTAATGGCGACAGAATAAACCCAACCTTTATGACCGCGCAAAGGTTCAGCCAAGGGCAGACCTTGCAGATTCCACAACCGCACAGTGCCATCAGTTCCGCCACTAACAATCGTTTGCCCATCAGCGCTAATGGCCACAGAATTGACAAAACCCTCATGACCACGTAAAGGTTCAGCTAAGGCAAGACCTTGACGATTCCACAACCGCACAGTGCCGTCATCACCGCCACTAACAATCGTCTGCCCATCGGCACTGATGGCGACAGAATTAACGTAACCCTGATGGCCGTGCAAAGGTTCAGCTAAGGCAAGACCTTGCAGGTTCCACAAACGCACCGTACCGTCACTACCACCACTGACAATCGTCTGCCCATCGGTACTGATAGCGACAGAATAGACCCAACCCTGATGACCGCGCAAAGGTTCAGTTAAGGCAAGACCTTGGTGGTTCCACAACCGCACCATGCCGTCAGTACCACCACTGACAATCGTCTGACCATCGGTACTGATAGCGATAGAATAAACCCAACCCTTATGACCGCGCAAAGGTTTCGCTGAGGGAAGACCTTGGTGGTTCCAAAACCGCACCGTGCCGTCAGTACTACCACTAACAATTGTCTGACCATTAGTGCTGATAGCAACAGACCTAACATTGCCTTCATGACCGCGCAAAGGTTCAGCTAAGGAAAGACCTTGGCGATTCCACAACCGCACCGTACCATCAGCACCGCCACTGACAATCGTCTGCCCATCGGTGCTGATGGTTACAGACCTCAGATTACCCTCATGACCGCGCAAAGGTTCAGCTAAGGAAAGACCTTGGCGATTCCACAACCGCACCGTACCATCAGCACCGCCACTGACAATCGTCTGTCCATTGGCGCTAATGGCTACAGACCTCACATTACCCTCATGACCATACAAAGGTTCAGCCAAGAGAAGACCTTGGGAATTCCACAACCGCACCATACCGTCGGCACCACCACTGGCAATCGTCTGCCCATCGGCACTAATAGCCACAGAAGAGACATCATTTTTATCCCCACGCAATGGTTTAGCTAAGGGAAGGCCTTGGCGGTTATACAACCGTACAGTGCCGTCAGCACCGCCACTGACAATCGTCTGCCCATCGGCACTGATGGCGACAGAATTAACATTACCCCTATGACCGCGCAAAGGTTCAGCTAAGGGAAGACCTTGGTAATTCCACACCTGCACAGTGCCATCAATACCGCCACTGACAATCGTCTGCCCATCGGCACTGATGGCGACAGAATTAACATTACCCCTATGACCGCGCAAAGGTTCAGCTAAGGGAAGACCTTGGTAATTCCACACCTGCACAGTGCCATCAATACCGCCACTGACAATCGTCTGCCCATCGGCACTGATGGCGACAGAATTAACATTACCCCTATGACCGCGCAAAGGTTCAGCTAAGGGAAGACCTTGGTAATTCCACAACCGCACAATGCCGTCAGCACCGCCACTGACAATCGTCTGCCCATCGGCGCTAATAGCCACAGAAGAGACATTACCTTCATGACCACAAAACGGAATCGAGACTCTTGCTTTATTCACTACCCGATTCAAACTGTTCTGAACTGATGCAAGAATCTGCTGGGGTAGTTTCTCTTGATTTTCCCCCATAGCTTGAATTGCCAAAACTAGACTATCTAGAGGTTGTAAGGGCAATAAATCGTCTACTCTAGCCGCTTTTTCTCGCAACTGGGATTCAGTAAGCGCTCTTTCCATCTCCGCAATCCGGTCTTTGTCGTCGGCATCGCTACGCTGGTAAAAATCCTCATCTTGTTGGAGTGATTGCAAATCGGGCTGCAACTGTTGCCAGGTATCCTTCACTTGGGCCAGCAATCCCTTTTGGATTAAATATTTGTCATCCGGCCTTTCGTTCAACCATTCCCGTCGGGTATTTTCTAATGACTCGCTCAACGGTCGCAAGTCTCGGTCTTGTTGTCGCCACTGGGCAAACTGCTGCCAACTTTCAATTAAAGCTTCATGGGCTAAATTAATCCAGACTTCTCCTTTTTCATCTTTCTCAGAAACTAATAAGCGTCCCTTAACCAATCCTGTTTCACCATCTAGCAACTCACTAAGTTGTTGCCGTTGATTGGCATCATTACCTGCAATATTTAATAATGTGGCTTTGGGTTGGCGCTGTTGGGTATCCTTTTCTCCCTCTCCCGTTCCCACTAACCGCAGAAAAATCTGCTTAATCCATCCTTTTTCTTGCTGAGTGCGTTCTTGAGTTGGATATTCTTTCTCATAATCTTGGTAGTGATAAACATTTTCTGCATGGAGATTTAACACCGCAGTTAATCCTCCCAAATTTTCATACTCTTCTTGGGTAAGTTGATATTTCTTTTGCTCGCGTTTCTCCCAGAGTTTAGTTAAGGCAAACTCTAACAATGGCAAACTCCCTGGTTCTTGTTGAGGATTTTGGAGAATTTTTAATGCTCCTGCTTCTTCAACACTATGAACCTGAAGCTGGGCAGGTTTGGCGATTGTCTCCTTGAAATCAACTCCAGTTAAAGGCGGTATCACAACTACTGGGGTTTGAATCAGGTGAGTTAGAGAAGGATTATCTAAACAGGATTGAAGAAAATCACCTCGCATAGTAATTACAACTGCTAACCGCGAATCATGAATTTCTACTACCCCAGTCAGTAGTTCAATAAATCTCTGCCGTTCTTCCTTATCTATACAAACTGTAAATACTTTCTCAAACTCATCTACCACCAGCAAAAATTTTTCTGTGTTAACCACAGCCTCTGCATCATCAATAGGTTTAGTCAGGCTGCCGAAACTGTTGTCATTCTGAGCAATTTCAACCACAAGGGCGTATTGTGTCATCTTGTTTTATTAAAACTATTGAGAAAATTACCTCTGTGCTTTAAAATACCCAAATTAACGAGTTATTTACCCATTAGAGTTAAAAACTCTAGATTTAAAGTTCAAGTAGCAGTTGAGTAACACGCAGTAAAAGCACAATATTAAAGTCTTAGTGACTGGGATAAGCTCTATACCTTGTAGTTCAGTAGTAATTACGGCAGCAATGTCTAAGGGCGGGCTACGACCAGTTAGAAAATTTCAGCTTAAGTAGACACCAATGGGCATACCGTGCTACTACCTTGAGAAAAATCTCACATCGCGCTAGTCTTCATTGACGTAACTGCACGCTGTAACATTAGGCGATGACAAATCAACTCTCTCTAAAAATTCCCTCTTGCACTTGGAGCCGTCCCATCGGCTTAGGCTGGGATAAACCTTATACCGTCCGCTATGCAAGTAATATTGATGATGGCCCTTGGCATGGTATGCCTTTAGGCGGCTTTGGTGCAGGTTGCATCGGTCGTTCTTCACGGGGAGATTTTAACTTGTGGCACATCGATGGCGGTGAGCATACCTTCAAAAACGTTCCCGCTTGTCAGTTCAGTGTGTTTGAATCCAATAGCACATCTTCCCAAACCTACGCTTTATCTACGCAAGCGCCCGATGATGACATTCTCAAAGCGTGGCAATGGTATCCGACACCTCCCAACACAGAGGGAACGGGCGATTATCACGCGCTATATCCACGTAGCTGGTTTGTATATAAAAATATATTTCAAGCACAGTTGACTTGCGAACAATTTTCCCCAGTCTGGCCAGGTAATTACCAAGAAACTAGCTACCCTGTGGCAATATTCCTCTGGAATGCCCACAACCCGACAGATACACCGATTACTCTGGGCATTATGCTCACTTGGCAAAATGTGGTCGGCTGGTTTACAAATGCTCTAAAATCTCCCGAAGTGCGGGTACGCGATGATGGTAGTCCAGTTTACGAATACCAACCGCGCTGGGGCGAAAGTCAAGGAAACTACAACCAAATAGTTGAAAATACACAACAATTTGGCTGTGTTTTAGGTCGGGTTGGTAATAATGAACCTTTGCAAGAAGGTGACGGAACTTGGTGTATTGCGACGCTGAAACATCCCCAAGTGGAAGTATTTCATCATAGCCGCTGGAATCCTGAAGGTACGGGTGATGAGGTATGGCAAAGCTTTGCTAAAGATGGCTCTTTGCCCAATTATGTTGATACGACTCCAGCAACAGAGAATACACAATTAGGGGCTGCGATCGCAATCCGTTTCACTCTCCAACCAGGCGAAACTCTGGAAATTCCCTTTGTCGTCGCTTGGGATTTGCCAATCGTAGAATTTGCGGCTGGAGTCAACTATTACCGCAGATATACAGATTTTTTTGGTAAAAATGGCAACAACGCCTGGGCGATCGCATCGACTGCGTTACAAGAATACCAAACCTGGCGATCGCAAATTCAAAGTTGGCAAAAACCGATTCTCGACCGGGAAGATTTACCCAACTGGTTTAAAATGGCTCTATTTAATGAGCTTTACGATCTCACCAGCGGCGGTACTCTCTGGAGTGCGGCATCAGAACTTAACCCCATCGGTCAGTTTGCGGTGCTAGAGTGCCTAGATTACCGTTGGTATGAAAGTCTAGATGTGCGGTTGTATGGCTCTTTTGCCCTGCTGATGCTGTTTCCAGAATTAGAAAAGTCGGTGATTCGGGCATTTGCACGGGCGATTCCTCAAGGTGATGATACTCCCCGGATAATTGGCTATTACATGACAATTAAGGCAGAAAGCCCGATTGCAGTTCGCAAAGTTACAGGTGCAACACCCCATGATTTAGGCGCACCCAATGAACACGTATGGGAGAAAACCAATTACACCAGCTATCAAGACTGCAATTTGTGGAAAGATTTGGGTAGTGATTTTGTCTTGCAAGTATACCGTGATTTTCTGCTCACGGGTGCTGACGATGTAGAATTCTTAGCAGATTGCTGGAATGCGATCGTTCAAACCCTCGATTACTTGAAAACTTTTGACCTCGACGGCGATGGGATTCCTGAAAATTCTGGCGCACCCGACCAAACTTTTGATGATTGGCGATTACAAGGTGTTAGCGCCTATTGTGGTGGGTTGTGGTTGGCGGCGTTAGAAGCTGCGATCGCAATCAGCGATATTTTATTAACTTACCAGACAGGTAACACAACGGAGTTGGCAGCGCAAAAATCCACTTATGAAATTTGGTTACAACAATCTCTTCCTATTTACCAAGAAAAACTCTGGAATGGGGAATATTACCGACTAGATAGTAAAAGTGGTTCCGATGTGGTAATGGCAGATCAATTGTGTGGACAATTCTACGCCCGTCTGCTGGATTTACCTGATATTGTACCAAGCGATCGCGCCCTCTCTGCCCTGAAAACAGTTTATGACGCTTGCTTTTTGAAATTCTGTAATGGTGAGTTTGGTGCTGCTAATGGTGTTCGTCGTGATGGTTCACCAGAAAATCCCCAAGCTACTCATCCCTTAGAAGTTTGGACGGGGATAAACTTTGGACTGGCGGCTTTTCTCGTGCAGATGGGAATGAAAGATGAAGCGTTGAGGTTGACGCAAGCTGTGGTGCAGCAAATTTATGAAAATGGTCTGCAATTTCGCACGCCAGAAGCTATCACCGCAACTGGTACTTTTCGCGCTAGCACTTACCTGCGGCCAATGGCGATTTGGGGAATTTACTTAGTTATTAATTGATTGAGTATTAAAGCGATTCTCGTTTTGATCCAACACACGTAGATGTCATGGGTGTCAACTTAACGTGAGTTCGATGAACCTCTCCCTCCCAACCTCCTTTTCCCCGTGGGAAAGGGAGAAGCAACGAGAAATTAGGGTTTTGGCTCCCCTCTCCGCATCGGAGAGGGGTTGGGGGAGAGGTCAAAAAAGGGCTTGTCGAACTCACGTCAACTTAAGCTGAAATCTTCTGACTGTATAAGTTTTGTCCTAACCCTCAGCCCCTCGCTCATATTGGGAAAGAGAGGAGCGAATTCTCTAGTTCCCCTTCTCCCATATTGGGAGAAGGGGTTAGGGGATGAGGGCATAGAACCCTTACTCTTAAATAACTTCTACCTTAAGTTGACACCTATGACAGATGTGCGTCCCTACCAAATTTAACCTGCCTTCATCTGGAAAAGCAAAATTTAGATTTGCGATTTTATTTTCCGAGTGTTTCCGGAAGCGAAGAAAAATTTCAGTAATGGTAAGAGTTGAAGCATTGAGAATTTAAGACTAATGTTTCAAAAAATGCAAATATTACTAGCTTTAGCAATAAATATTGCTGATAGTTCCTAGACTACGTTCACAATCAAAAGCTAGATTATGACGTGCCTATTAGTTTACTCAACAGCAAAGTTCATCAGATTGTGGCGCTTTGTGTTTGGCAATGATTAGCCAACACTGGTGCATACGCTTAAACCCCTACAGCTTACGTAACTTAACGCCACGTAAATTTTACAGGTGCATTTCACCAGCCTTTATTAGAAGCAGCCCAAACTTGCAGAATGTGAAGCGTTATCAGTGAGGACTAGTTTTAAGTAAGCTGGACTCATATTATAACCCCTAGATAGCTCATTGTCAAGTAATTCATTGTGTAGTTGTCTGGAGAGATAAAGGCGATCGCATATTGATTTTTGATCTTGTACGCCATTTAGCCCAATTGTTACTACATTTGTAATCTCAATTTTTTAAATTTGCTATAGGACTCGCATTTAATTTTTGCAAAAACTTCCCTGTTCCCTGTTCTCTGCCTACGCAAATAATTTCTCGGAATTAAAACGGATTTCTATAGATATTGAGACATTAGAGAAATCACTGCTAAATCAACTTCATAATATTCTTTGTTAATTAGCTTTATCTCTATTCTCCAATTCTCTAATATTGTACAAAATTAGACCACTAATTTTTTAATAAAAGTATCCATTTGCGGATGTTTTTATTAACTCCGCTAACGAACATTAGAATTATATATATATATTATTAGCCAAAACTTCTATTTGAAGTCTGGGCTATTTTAAGATGACTATCCAAGCATGATGAAATATTCACGCTCGGTTTACAGCAATTTTCTTGAGATCCGCTAAAGCTATAGCTTTTGCAAACCAATCAAGACCAGGTTAATAAGTATTATTATCCAATTGAACTTATTTAAATAATAGGTTCAATCCTATGGCTGGCAATGGTTTTATAACCGATTTACTAATATTTTTATCGAGTTGTTTTACATTTTAGTTAATGGTACTATTTTCTAGTGACTCGATAATAATAAAGGTTTTAAAATAATATCGGGTGAGGGGTAACACCCCTCAAAAATTAACCAAAGGGGACAAAACTAAAAGCTGCACAATCCACAAGTAAGTATCTGAATACATTCAGTAAATTTAACCTATAAATAGACTAAATTAGCAGATGACATGAACAACAAAAAATAGTATAAATACGAATGGTGCTAGTACCGCTCAAAGATAAATATATTTTTTCTGTTAGTCTAAAAAAATATGCAAACTTCCCGGAAATTGCCTAATTCAACAGTAGTAAGAAATATAAGCGTGTGAACCAAGAAAATTCATTTACTTATGGATTTTTATCTTTTGTAAATATCTCACACCGCTCTATTGCTAATAATTTGCCACAAGCAATTCAACCTTTTCAAAAAGGCTAGTGCACTCTGTACGCCTCAATTGAAACACCAACAATCGCAAAAAAAGAAAATAGTTTACTTCATCCAGGATAACTAAAACTATGATGAATCAAGACATTGCTGGTATTAGTAGTAACTTAGATAAGACAGTAAAAGCTCAACAATTTGACAAAGTAGTTGAGGCAATTCTTGCTGGAAAGTATTCCTGGGCATGTGTTTTAATGCTGCGATTTGGTGGTTATAATCCTCTCCATTACATTCCATATCGCACCTACAATCGATTGCTCAAAGAGAATTCTCAAGCCGATAGGACAAAACAACAGCAAACTGAAAATCTAAAAATGCTGAAACACGCTCATGATTCTCGGTCTGAGAATAATGTGTCATCAAGCTGCTTAAGCAAAATTAAAGACCTAGCTTATCTAGAAGTAGCTAGAAAGCAAAAAGCATAAATCCTTGGTGGGAGTTTAGACCAGAGATTGACATAGCAAATTAACGAACATCAATCAAGCACATCGCCATTAAAACCAGAAAATGTTCAAGACGTTTCCTTGAAATCCTGTGGATTCAATTAAAAAGTATTTGGAATCAAAAGATTCTGCTCTAAAGTTGATTGATTATCTGAAAGCCTGCGATGCTAATTTAAATTTTATAGCATAGCAGGTTTTCTATCGCAGTCATTAATTTCATTAATTTAGCAAAAATCTGCCAAAATGGCAAATATATACTAATGATATTGGTAAACTAATAACAACTACAACTTCAACCAAAATAGAGGTGATTTGGCAAGCAAGTTAATTTAAAAAATAAAATCAACGATTAGTTCTAACTATGAAATAAATCAAACTGATTACAAAAGTAGTCAGCATTTCATGGAGTTATTTACTCCATGACCAAGACCAATAATCCAACTGTTACTACTGGTGGTTCTTTTTCTGAGGAAGTCTGAGCAAAGAGAATTTGGGGAGGTGGATTCCCCCAAGCCAAATTTTACACAGCTTTCACTGACTGCAGACGGTGCGAGTAATGCTCATAAAACTTTCTATCCTGTGATTGGTGTTGCTTTAGTTAATAAAGCAAACGCTTAACATCAATTCCAGGAACGGAAATAGAAAAGTTACGGTGAAATTGTTGTCCTTGGCTGATAGAACTAGTAGCTTATACGCTTCTCTTTCGGCTATTGTAATCCTAGTCCTCCCAACCGGGATTATCTTTAGTTTCTAAACTTTCAATTTATATAACACTACTGGAAGTTCAAAACTTGAATAGCTTCCAGTTTTTTATCTGTATATAAAAAGAAACAAGGTAGGCAATTTGCCCACCTTATTTTTTGTGAATAATAGATATCTGGTGAAATTAATCTCGAACCCTTGTAGAGACGTAGTACCGCTACGTCTCTACATTCCTTTTCACTTCCATATTTAATAATTGGTTAATTCAAAAAGGAATTAAACCTTAGCTAATTCTGGAGTAGGACTCTTGCTGTTGCGAATTGCTGTAATAGCCTCAGCATAATCTTTAGCATTAAACACAGCTGAACCAGCGACGATCGCATTGGCTCCCGCTTCCAAAACTTGCCAGGTATTATTTGCCTTCAGCCCCCCATCCACTTCAATCCACGGATCGAGACCACGTTCATCACACATTTGGCGTAGCTTGCGGATTTTGGGTAACACACCAGGGATAAAGCTTTGACCACCAAAACCAGGGTTGACGCTCATAATTAGTACTAAATCGCACAATTCTAGAACATATTCAATTAGCTCTAGAGGAGTACCAGGATTAAGTACAACACCAGCTTTTTTACCAAGCTCTTTAATTTGCCCCAAGGTGCGGTGCAGATGTGGAGAAGCATTATGTTCGCAGTGTACGGAGATAATATCGGCACCCGCTTTAGCAAATCCTTCTACATACTTTTCTGGCTCCACAATCATCAAATGGACATCCAGAGGCTTAGTTGTAACCGGACGAATCGCCTCCACAATCAGAGGGCCTATCGTAATATTAGGTACAAAACGACCGTCCATTACATCAACATGAATCCAATCTGCTCCGGCTGCGTCTACGGCGCGAATTTCGTCACCCAGACGGCTAAAATCGGCTGATAGGATAGATGGAGAAATTACAATGGGCTTTTGAGATAGGTTTTGGGTCATGGCTAGTGGGTTTTTAAGCGTCCTCGTCTGTAAGCATTGTAACAAAGCATTGAGCAAGACTCATAAGTTTGATCCCGGTCTTTTTGAGGAGTGGGGAGGTAGGGGAGCAGAGGGGCAGGGGGGCAGGGGAGTAATGAGTAATGAGTAATGAGTAATGAGTTGGAGCAGGGGAAGAAGAATTATTGACAAATGACAAATGACCAATGACAAATGACCAATGACAAATGACAAATGACTAATGACCAATGACTAATGACAAATAACAAATGACTAAAAAACTAACCTGGATAATTTGGGGATTAACTGCTTCTTGTCTGAGTGCGCCGGTAATTGCTTCGGCTTTAGAGTCTGCTTTGGGAACTAACGGTATTGATGCTTTGAAGCTACACCAAGCTCCTTATAATTTAATCGGTCGCAAAATTGCTATTGGTCAAGTGGAAATTGGTCGGCCGGGAATGTTTGGGTGGGATAAGGCGGTGTCTAAAAATCGTGCCATATCTTTAGCAGCGGTTTTCTTACGCAATGGCCCAGCTAAGTCTAATACTGGTGTTGACCCCCACGCCTACAATGTCGCTGGTGTGATGGTGAGTCAAGATAAAGCTTTGCCAGGAGTTGCGCCGGGAGCGCGATTGTATTCATCAGCAGTGGGTTCCACTAAAAACATGGGTCAGCCAGAAGAGTGTTTATCGGCACAGCACATAGCGCTGCAAAATGGTGGCGATGTCCGTGCGATTAACTTTAGCTTTGGGGAACCTCTAAGCCGCGATCCTCGACCGGAAGCTACTTTAGACGGCAATGCTTTATTAACTTTATGTGTTGACTGGTCTAGTCGCGCTCATGATGTTTTGTATGCGATCGCAGGCAACCAGGGCAAAGGCGGCATTCCTATTCCTACAGATAATTTTAATGCAATCAACGTGGCTTTTTCATCCCGCCGAGGGGGAGTTTTTAACAAAGTAGACGTGGCTAATCTGGCGGGTGTTAACCAAGGGGTGAATCAAAGACTAGCTGGAAAGGAATTTGACCTTGATGGGCGTCGCGCTATCAGTTTAGTTGCTCCTGGTAATAATATTCCTTTGCTCAATCCAGATGGCAAATTGAACAAGGTTACAGGTACTAGTTTTGCCGCGCCTCAAGTTACAGCTACCGTTGCTCTGTTGCAGGAACTTGCAGACCGACAGATGCGGACAAAACAACCCCACTGGAGCATTGATTCTCGGCGTCATCAAGTGATGAAAGCTGTATTGCTGAATTCAGCAGACAAACTTCTAGATAGCGGCGATGGCTTAAGGTTGGGAATGACTCGGACGCTAATTGATAAGCAAAATCAAAACTGGCTAGATTCTGATGCTTATAAAGATCCAAAGATTCCCTTGGATGCCCAAATGGGAGCGGGTCATTTGAATGTATTTCGCGCTTATCAGCAATTTAGTGCTGGTCAATGGCAAGCATCAGCTGCGGTACCGGCTATTGGTTGGGATTATCGCACAGTTGATGTTGGAGCATCTGTTGACTATATATTAGCAAAACCGTTAAAGCAGGGAAGTTTTGTTGCTGTCACCCTGACTTGGGATCGATTGGTAGAACTCAATGATAAAAATAAAAACCAGCAATATGATGTGGGCGAAAATTTTCGCGATCGCGGCTTAAATAATCTCGACCTATACTTAGTAAAAGCTGATGCTCAAAATTCGGAAGCTGGTGCTGTTTGCTCCTCAATCAGCCAAATTGATAGTGTAGAACATATTTTCTGCCCCGTTACTGCTACTGGCAATTACAAAATCCGCGTCCAATTTCGTCAAAAGCTCAATGAAGCGACTCAACCCTACAGTTTAGCTTGGTGGAGTGTACCTATTAATTGAAATAAGTTAGCACAAATATCTGTGTAAAATTACAGCGTTTTTCTCGTTCCTATACAGAGCATGGGAACGAGATTTCGTGCCTCTGAGAAATGTTATTCGATCTATAAAAACCTCACAGAAGTGGTTATTTTTGATCGCGTAGCTTACAATACGTTTATACGTAAAGATAAAAATTCTTTAAGAAAAAAATTTTTTATAAGTCGTCTGTATAGCCGTCTCAATCAAGAATTAGCAACTCCACAAGTTGTGTTTAATTACTCTAAGCTACTAATTTGCTGTTACGAAAACTGTAACAGTCCCATTTTTCTATTGGAGTAAATGCAATAGTTAATCATTGACACAGGATCTGCGTCAACTCTGAGCACAAATCGGGAATCTTTGGCAAGTGAGGTAGCAGAATGAATCGCCATAAATTGAGTGATGCGAAAGAAAATTTCCTGCAAAGACGTTACGGTGTTAGTCTAGGCAGACGTTATGCTTTGGCAGCTGCAAGCGTTGTTCTATTCAGTGTATTAGGGTGTTCTCAAGTCGATAGTAATAAAAGTGCCATTGCCCAATCTAGTTTACCTCAGCCAGAAACTCCATTGCAAAAAAAAACAGCCAACATTGATACAAAAATTGTTGAGTCTAGCAATAAGTTTGGCTTCAAACTATTTTCAGAAGTTCTGAAAAACGATCGGGGTGAGAAAAATATTTTTATCTCACCTTCGAGTGTTGCGATCGCTCTTGCTATGACTTATAACGGCGCTAGCGGCTCGACTCAACAAGCAATGGCAAAAACCCTGGAATTACAGGGGATGACTCTACCAGAAATCAACTCTTCTTATGCGGCGGTATTAAAACAGCTTTTAGACAATTCGGATACGAAAGTGCAATTGAAAATTGCTAACTCACTTTGGGCAAATCAAAAAGTTAGCTTTGCACCAGGCTTTCTCAAAAGAACCCAGGACTTCTATCAAGCCAAAGTCAGCAATTTAAACTTTCAAGATGCCGCCGCATCTAGCATTATCAATAATTGGGTCAAAGAAAATACTAACGGTAAAATCACTAAAATAGTTGAAAAAATTGAACCAAATCAGGTATTATTTCTGATTAATGCCATATATTTTAAAGGTAATTGGAGTAACGAGTTTGACAAGAAAGAAACTGCTCCATATCCTTTTTACATCACATCTAGCAGACAAAAACAACACCCAATGATGTCACAAGAGGGTGATTATAAATACTATGAAAGCGAAAAATTTCAGGCAGTTAGTTTACCTTATGGTAAAGATGGTAAGATAAGTTTTTATATATTCCTACCCAAAAAGAATTCTAACCTCAAAACATTTTATCAAAACTTGAATGTTGAGAACTGGGAAAAATGGATGACTCAGTTCAACAATCAAAAAGGGTTTATTCGCCTACCCCGCTTCAAAACAGATTACGAGATTACACTCAATGATGCTTTAAAAACTTTAGGTATGGGGGAGGCTTTCAGCAACAAGGCCAATTTTTCTGGCATGGGTAAAAATTTTGCCATTAGCCAAGTTAAGCATAAAACTTTTGTCGAAGTAAACGAAGAAGGCACTGAAGCGGCCGCGGCTACTTCAGTGGGAATAGTAGCAACATCTGCAAGACAAGAACCAGAACCATTCCGAATGATTGTCGATCGTCCCTTCTTCTGCGCCATCAGGGATAATCAGACGGGAAACATTTTGTTTATGGGTTCAATTATCGAACCACAATGAGGATGTAGGAGGGATTGAAGACTTCATATTTTAAAAAAAACTTCCAAAAAATAAAATTTTCAGTGAATATAAATAATTAATTTACATTCATTGTATATGCGGATAGTAATTTTTATAAATCATTATCTGTAAAAGGAACTATCGATGGTGAAAATATTTTTAGTGATGGGGAAAATTCTAACCTTGCGGCATAATCATCTATTTGTGATAGTTCCAGTTCAATTGTTTGCTGCTCTTTTTCATCAAAAAGCAACTGAATTTGATAACTTGTCCAGAATTGTTCGCCTAGTTCATCTTCTAAATCAAAAGGCTGTTCTTCATCACCCCATATATTCGACCAAAGGACTATTTGATTAGCCCGAAAATGGTTTTGACCTTTTGTATCTCCAACTACAAAATATACTTCGACATTTAAATTAAATCCCAAATCATCGACTTCTGCCTCTGTTATCTGACAGCTAACGACAATTAAACTATCTGGGTTAATATCTACTACTTGCTGTTGGCGTTGTAATAATTCTTGAAATACAAAACTAGGTAACAACTTTGAACTCTCCTCAAGTAAGTTTTTTTGAGTTTCTGGAGAGTAACGAGTTTTTAATTCTTGCACGATCAAATTTAAAATATCTTTACTAGCTAAATTAACAACTATCTGTTTATTTGCAGGATTAAGGAAACATCCTTGATTAAGATTAATGTGTTTTTTAATTGGCATAGTTCTCTAAAATCCTTTGAATGCAAACGGATAATTCACAAATCAAGCTCAAACAAAGGTAAGGAATAAATATTACTTTAGCTTCTGTTCTATATCTTTAGCAAGATAACAAAACCATGACTAAAGTCACAGATCAAACATACACAAGATAAACAATAATTGTTAAATTAGTAATGATTTGCAATAATTGTCCAGTTAAAAGGTTCGATTTCTATCGGGACTTGTGACTGATTTTTCTTACTCTTTCAGCAACATCGTTTTTTTATGTGTAGATTAATTGGCTATCTTGGTAACGCCATCCTCTTAGATGAGTTGCTGTATAAACAAGAGCATTCGCTCTACAAACAAAGTTACAGTCCTTTGGAATTAAAATCAGGAGTAGTTTGTGGAGACGGAGTAGGTGTAGGCTGGTACGACGAAGTGGGTAAACCTTTTATTTACCGAAATACTATCCCGTTGTGGAACGAACCGAATCTGGAAGAGTTGAGTAACTATGTACAATCCAGTTGTACTGTAGGCTATGTCCGATTAGCTGGGACAGGTGAATCGCTCGACATTAGCAATTGTCAGCCATTTCGTAGTGGGAAACTTTTGTTTGTGCATAATGGCGAGATATCAAACTTTCAACAAACTCTTTGTAGACCAATACGTGAGAGCCTTTCTGATTCCACATACCGCCTGATTAAGGGCACGACTGACTCTGAACACATTTTCGCCCTACTAATGGAAATATGGCAGTCGTCTCCAGACAGCACTCTGTTGTCAGCATTAAGTAAAACAGTTCAAAAATTGACTAAGTTGGCATCAGAACACGACACCAGCTTTAGTGCCAATGTAATTGTCAGTGATGGTCAAGCAGTTGCAGCAATTCGCTATGCTTATCGCACACAAGCCCCTACTCTTTATTGGTCTTGCGATCAACTCAAGCAGCCAAACCAAGTTATTGTTGCTTCTGAGCCTTTATCCAATCACCAAAATTGGACTGCTTTTGGTGAGCAAAGTGCGCTATTTGTTGAAGCCCAATCATTACAACCAACAATTAGCCTGTTGGAGAGATTTGTTCCGATTGGGGTTTAAAAAAGCATTGCGATTTTGTGGAAATTGAGTTTTTCTCTCTAAAGTTGATGCGATGGTAGACAAGCAACAGCAATGCTTGTGCCAAAAGACAACAGTTGGAGGCAAGTCAGAGAGACAACATACGTCTTTCAACTCTTTTGGGAGCTAGACGCGAGTGCGTCTTGTAGAGTTGCGTCACCGATGATATCATGTCCGCCAAATTACCCATAATAAAAGAACCCCACCCCCAACCCCT
>NZ_JAVRCL010000086.1:0-25530 GCF_034530775.1 Nostoc sp. DedSLP04
CCCCAGTCCCCAGTCCCCAGTCCCCAGTCCCCAGTCCCCAGTCCCCAGTCCCCAGCTATAACAATGAAGCTACTACCACACTTTTGGCATAGCCTTTACACCGCAGTGCTGGCGGTGTCCACAACCGAAAAGTATTGGGTGCAAATTTATACTTTTGAGTTCTTGATAGTTTCCACTGCTCCATAAGTTGAAAAATCACCCAAGAAAAGCTTACGCATAATTGAATAATTGATGATAAGTTTGTAGATAATATATGAAATCAATAATGCACCTATTACCCTAATTCCTGGAGATGCGAATATTGGGTAATTTTTAATAGTTATTTGTATTGGTTGATGCAAATACATAATGAGCATAGAAGCACTACCAAGTTCGCGTAGGGCATTTCCTATGTAAGATTTATTATGAAGTAGTATCGCCAATTGCTGTGTAATAATAATACCAGACAAAGCTATGATTACATTAAAAAATAATACACCATAAGTAGTATTTTTCATATTAAAATTGAAATATAGCAAAGACCCATTATCTAGTAAAAATGCAGACAGAAATATTATTATTACTAATATTAATGTCCTCGAATTAATTAATAATGATTTAGCTGCCATGTGTCCTAACCAATAAAATGGAAGTGCCATTGCAACTACATTAATATTCCAAGGAAAAATAAAATTTTTAAGGAAGTAATAATTAATCATTGCTAAACAATAACAGCCAAGAATAATTTTTATCATCAGCCAATTATTAGAGCCAAACTTTATATAGATCGGGTTATATACCTGCTGCGTAAGAAATAAACAAGTTACAAACCAAAATACACCAAACCAAAGCACCAGATTTGCCCCACCATATAATTGTTTCCAAATTATCATCAATGTATATATGATAATTTGATCTATCGGCAATAATTTTTTTTGCTGCCAACTGTCAATTATCAATGGTAAATACTGAAGTAGAGTAAATAAAAAAAGAAATGAAAAATAGGGTATTAGAAGATGAAATATTTTTTTCTTAAAAAAAGTATAGTAGTCAGTTTTTTCTTTATAGAGATATCCACTGATAAAGAAAAAAAGCGGCATATGAAACCAGTAAATATATTTCGATATCGGGTTGACTATATGTCCTACAACAACTGTAATTATGGCAAGACCTTTCCAACAATCAATCCATTCAATTCTTTCTTTTACTATACGCTCAACTATTTTTGATTTTACCATTTTAATTATTTTTTTATACTACAAAATTAAGGCTAATATCATAGACTTTTTTATAAAACAATAAATTTTGTCTCATATATATTATTTTTTAATTAATCTGCACAAAATTGTTATAAGTTGTGAATCATAAGGCTAGCAGTATTTATGATAAAAATCAATTGCTAAAAATCTGCACTAAGATTATTTCTTCCCTTGGATATACTTATTTAGATTATGACAAATTACTGAGGACTTAGCGAAGTACAAATTTCTATACAATTGCAAAAATCCCTTTATTGCAAAGAGACCTAGTAAAGAAGTATTTAGTATTAAATAAACATCTCTCTATTGGCAGAAATTTAAGTCTATAAAATTAAGCATTAAGACCCGACCGCACAAGAAGATTATGCAGGATAGTGGTGAAGCGATTAGCATAAAATTTGACCCCTCAAAACTTTTCAAACACCCTCTTAAGGCGCTAAAAATTGATGATAAAGACGTGACTGAATAATTAGACCTGGGAGCAACGGCGTTGTTGATGCTCTCCCCAGTTGGGGCAATACCGTTTTGTTAAGGAATTTCTGCATTGAGGTGAGCAGGGGAAGCAGGGGTAGATGAGAGGCAGGGGAGAAAAGAGGGTCATTGTTCAGTAATTCTTCTCTCAAGAACAGCTTCTTTTCTTCCCTTGCTCAAGAACAGCCTGCTTCAACAAAGAAATTCCTTAACCGAACGGTATTTACTGCTGGGCCCTACGGCTTTCTCTGATTAAATGATTTAATTAAGCTCCAGCTTGTCTTTTTGATCGGACAACCTGGAGATACTAATTGCTAATGTTGGTTCAGGACTGCCGATAGCAGGCAAACTCCATTGAAAAAGTAGCCATGCCAGAAGTGAGCGATCGCAATTCTGTAGAATACCCAAACATTCGCGCCAGCGCTACTTCTGCCCGAATCACCGTGTATCCCTGCATTGTCTCGGAACCCAACAACAAACCTCGACGGGAGGATAAGTCACCCTGAACCCTTCCCATAAACTCGTTGGGTGTTTCCACCTCAACAAGCATGATGGGTTCCAGGATGTAGGGTTTTGCTTTAGCGATCGCACCCTCAATTGCTTGATGGGAAGCTGACCGGAAAGCCAATTCTGAAGAGTCAATTGGATGATAAGAACCGCCATCCAAAACGACTTTCACCCCAGTTACCGGATAGCCTTGCAGCTTTCCTGATTCCATCGCCTCCCGAAAACCCTTTTCGCACGCAGGGATATATTCTTTAGGAATCGCACCCCCAACCACCCGATTCTCAAAGACAAACGGTTCATCTGTGGGTTCAATCCACCCAGTAATATGGGCGTACTGACCGGGGCCGCCTGACTGTTTCTTGAATCGGTAGTCAAAAGTAGCTTGTTGCCTAATGGTTTCCCGGTACGCCACGGCAGGATTACCAACGTAAACCTCGGCATTATATTCTCGTTGAATGCGTTCGAGATAGATTTCCAAGTGGAGTTCGCCCATCCCAGAAATCAGAGTTGATCCTGATTCGGGGTCGATGCTCAACCGGAAGGTGGGGTCTTCCCTTTGAAAGCGATTCAGTGCTTTGGAAAGGCGATCGCTATCTTCCTGTTTCTTGGGCGTAATTGCCAGCGTAATTACTGGTTCCGGTACAAACATCTTCTCTAGAGATACCAGTGGTTCCCCAGAACAGAATGTATCACCAGAAGCACAATCCACACCCAACAGAGCTACAATATCCCCAGCAACGGCAACTTTTACCTCTTCTCGCTTATTAGCGTGCATTCTCACCAAGCGACCGATTTGCACTCGCTGTTCAGTCCGCGAGTTGTAGACGGTATCGCCGGGTTTGAGCGTCCCAGAGTAAATCCGGGTATAGGTCAACTGCCCAAAGGATTCGACAGTGAGTTTAAATGCCAATGCCACCAAAGAAGCATCGGGGTTAGGATAGACACTCACCGACTCTGCGGTTTTAACCACTTCTCTATCTACGGGAGATGGTAGATAAAGCGCAACTGCATCCAATAAGTTTTGCACTCCTTTATTTTTGAATGCCGAACCCAGCAGTACAGGCGTGAATTTTAGGCTCAAGGTTGCCTGTCGGATGGTTTCCCAAATTAATTCTTTGGGAATCTCCTCACCCGCCAGTAGCATCTCGGTCATCGGTTCTGAGAATAGCGACAAAGTATCGAGCAACTTCTCCCGTGCCTGTTGTGCTTCATTTCTAAGAGGTTCGGGAATTGGCTTTTTCACCCAGTTTTCCCCGTTTTCACCTTCAAAGTAGTCAGCAGTCATTTCTACCAGGTCAATCACTCCCTGGAATTGGTCTTCACTGCCGATCGGATACTGGAGCAACATCGCATTTAGTTGCAAGCGATCGCGTATTCCCTGTACTACACGAAATGGATCTGCTCCCGTCCGATCCATTTTGTTGATGAACGCCAAACGCGGCACACGGTAGCGTTTCATTTGCCGATCCACCGTAATGGACTGGGACTGCACACCCGCCACAGCACACGGTCAGCCCTGCTAACTCTTTTGGAATGATGGATGGTGGCATAGATGCGGCAATTATCCGTTTTTTCGGCCCTTCCTTAATGGCAAGAGTCCAGCAGCGCATTCTTGAGGATTATTTGGGCGAACAGCCTGTGGGAACATCAATGATTGTGGAAACAGGCCATCACAAACATCCTTTTTTGGCTCATACGCCTACGATGCGAGTTCCCATGATTATTGCTGGGACAGATATTCCTTATATTGCGATGTGGGCTATGCTGTTAGCAGTTCGACACCATAATCAACACGCTAGCCAAAAAATTAACACCATTGCCTGTCCTGGATTGGGTACAGGAATAGGACGAGTGCCATATACTGAAGCTGCTAGACAGATGGCATTAGCTTACGATCATTTTCTCTATCCACCTAAATATCTAAATTGCATAGTTGCGGCTGAAAGACAACTTCAAATATGGGAAGGAGGAGATTCTAGAACATCAATTCAGTAAAATTTAGTAATTCTGGAATAACTTCTCCCCCAAGGCACCCTACGGTGTACACAGAAGTCTAAAAGAATTGACTCATTTGGGTTTAAGCGTAGGCTTTAACCTTAACTAAATAAATAATTTGTATAAGAAAAAAATGACTGGTCAAATTAGCGATCAATTAATTTATAAAAGTCAAATATTCTGCATTGCAGGTGTTGATGGCATAGGATTATTTGAGCCAACACAGCACGGTTTTTCTCCTCAATTGGGTACAACAGCTTGTTGGCGAGGCTATTGTTGCACTTATAAGGTAATAGAAGAAACACTTTACTTAAAAGAATTAATTATCTCCGTCGGACTAAAAGAAAAACTTGCTATAAAACATGGTAGAGCAACAAGAGATTTTCTGGGTGTCTTACCATATCTACGAAATACGCCTGTGGCTCATCCTAGTACTATTTATGATGAACTAAATTATCTTGTTGAATTTACAGGAAGTTTATTAGTAGCCAATAATTTTATTAAGAACCTATATATTCATCTTGGCTTTCAACCTGCTTATAAATATGAGGAAGTTCATGAGCTTATCTTTGAGAGTGGTTATCTGATGCAAAGTATTAACCGCTCCGAAGAAATGGCAGAAATTCGCCAAAAATTTATTCCAGAGTCTAAGTTTTATGACCAATGGCATCTTACATGGAGAGGTAAAGACGGTTCGTAAGTGAGCTAAATAGTAAGATAATCTAAAATTTAAAATCCAAAATTTAATGCCAAATAAACACTTCTATCACATTGGCTTTGGGCAAGACGATTTAGGTTCATCGCCTCCCAGCATTGCTCTATTATCTGGCGATCCAGAGCGATCGCACCTAATTGCTCAAACTTATTTACAAGATGTACGCGTGTTGTCAGAAAATCGCGGACTCAATAGCTACGTAGGATACTTACAGAATGGTCGCAGCATCTTATCAGCTACTAGTGGTATGGGTGCGCCTTCATTAAGTATTGTTGTCAACGAGTTGATACAAGTAGGAATCCGGCAAATTATTCGCATTGGTACTTGCGGTTCCATTCAATCTTATATACCAGTCGGTAGTGTTGTTATTAGCAGTGCAGCATTGTGTCGCCAAGGTGCAGCGAATGACATTGCACCAGTGGAATATCCAGCCGCAGCCGATCCTTTTCTCACAGTCGCTTTAGTTAAAGCTGCACGAGAATTAAAGATTGAACATTACATCGGAATTACGGCATCAGTTGATACTTTTTACGAAGGACAAGAACGCACTGATTCAGCGAATCCAAATTTAATGCGATCGCTGCATGGCATTACAGAAGAATATCGGCGCTTGAATATCTTGAATTACGAGATGGAATGCGGCACACTATTCAAAATGGCAGGAGTCTATAATTTTGTCGCAGCAGCTATTTGCGGTGTAGTTGCTTCGCGTACTGATAGTGAAAATATCATTTTAGAACAAAAAGATATCGCCGTTAAAAATGCGATCGCAACTGCTGTAAATGCAGCAGCAAGCTTTGAGTAAGCTACAAATTTATCTTATCCAACTTATTAGTATGTCAGATTGAATCTGCTCTAAGTAGTTTCATCATGTCTTTACCTAATCTTTAATTTCCCAATCAGTAATTCTATGTAAGATGTATTGAGTAAGATGCGATTTCATATTTTTGAGATACATATATAAAAAATTAGCTAATTGAAAACTAAAAAAGTTGTTATAAATGTCTATTTTAGATAGATATAATTTGAATTTTTATATTAAAAGCCTGTTCTTTTAACACCATGTTTTACAGCCACCATGATGAGTTTAGATATTAAGAGTAGTCAAAAAAAATGGAGCGCGGTATAACATGAAGAATGCTTGGAGGCGTTGGATTACAACTGTTAATCTAGCTGCAATTGCACTAATGCCGACGCTGATATTTTTAGCATTCTCTCATCGGGCAACAGCAGACGATCCAGGAGCGTGTTACATGATAACTTCCTCTGGTAAAACCGTTGGATTGGGAAGAATTTGTGGCAATATCATAGCCGCACCTTCAGACAATAAAGTTTTTCGAGTCTCAATCAAACGCCGTTTTGGTGGAACTCCTGTGATTGATGTCACCTTCAACGACAAAAAAACCTTTGAAATGATTGTAGATACAGGTGCTAGTGGAACCATTATCACTCAAGATATGGCGAATACACTTAACCTCCAGGCTACAGGTACAATGCAAGCCCAAATTGCTGATGGTAGTGAAGTAAAATTCTCAACCAGTAAGGTAAAATCTATTGCAGTAGGTGGAGTTACAGCCAATAATCTTCAAGTAGCGATCGCACCAAAAGCAAGCATCGGGCTACTAGGTCACGATTTCTTTGGCAACTATGATATTAAAATTCTGGAAACAGAAGTTGAATTTCATCACCGCTAATGCTTGCAGCTTGTAACTTCTTGAGGTTTTTATATTGAAATATTAAAAGGAATCTGAGCCAAGGTACTCTGCACTCCTGAAGCAGCTTAAGAGCGTTATAGAATAGAAATAAACCTGACATACATTACGCTGATTCAGCATAATTGCCCATGACCACTTCTAAACGCCAATATCACATTACTACTTTCGGTTGTCAGATGAATAAAGCTGACTCAGAGCGCATGGCTGGCGTTTTGGAAGACATGGGCTTTGAGTGGTGTGAAGATCCGAATCATGCAGATGTGATTCTCTACAATACCTGTACAATTCGGGATAATGCTGAACAAAAGGTATATTCCTATCTTGGCAGACAAGCAAAGCGTAAACACGAGCAGCCTGATTTAACCCTCATTGTCGCTGGTTGTGTTGCCCAGCAAGAAGGAGAAGCACTGTTGCGGCGAGTGCCAGAATTAGACTTGGTAATGGGGCCACAACATGCCAACCGTCTGAAAGATTTGTTGGAGTCAGTATTTGAAGGCAACCAAGTTGTTGCAACCGAGGCAGTTCACATTATTGAAGATATCACCCAGCCGCGACGAGATAGTACAGTGACCGCTTGGGTGAATGTGATTTACGGCTGTAACGAACGCTGCACTTATTGCGTAGTTCCCAATGTGCGCGGTGTCGAACAATCTCGCACGCCGTCAGCTATCCGGGCTGAAATGGCAGAATTAGGACGGCAAGGTTACAAAGAAATTACTCTACTCGGTCAAAATATTGATGCTTACGGCAGAGATTTACCTGGAGTCACACCAGAAGGTCGGCATTTGCACAATTTTACAGATTTGCTTTATTACGTCCATGATGTGCCGGGGATTGAAAGGCTAAGATTTGCTACTAGTCACCCCCGTTATTTTACTGAGAGATTAATTCAGGCTTGTGCTGAGTTGCCCAAGGTATGCGAACACTTCCACATTCCCTTTCAATCTGGGGATAATGAACTTTTAAAGGCAATGGCGCGGGGTTATACCCATGAGAAATATCGCCGGATTATCGATACCATTCGGCGGTATATGCCAGATGCCTCGATTAGTGCCGATGTAATAGTTGGTTTTCCTGGAGAGACAGAAGCACAGTTTGAAAATACCCTGAAACTGGTAGAAGATATTGGCTTTGATATGTTGAATACAGCAGCATATTCGCCGCGTCCAGGGACACCAGCCGCTTTGTGGGACAATCAACTGAGTGAAGAAATTAAAAGCGATCGCCTGCAACGGCTCAATCATCTGGGAAACTTAAAAGTAGCAGAGCGATCGCAACGTTACTTTGGACGCATTGAAGAAGTTTTAGTAGAAGACCAAAATCCTAAAGATCCAACCCAGGTAATGGGACGCACTGGCGGTAATCGTTTGACCTTTTTTAGCGGCAACATCAAAGAACTCAAAGGGCAGTTAGTAAAGGTAAAAATTACCGAAGTTCGACCTTTTAGCTTAACCGGCGAACCAGTTGAAGTGAGGCAAACTGTTTTGCACTAAGAAGTATTTGAAGATTATACCCCTGACTTATGATGAAGTTACCGCAAACGATTCCAGTTCTTCTTTTTGGGGCTAGCTTGGCTGTAATTTCCCCTCAACATTGTGCTGCTTTCACCGTTCAAGAAATAGCTATTCTTGCTCAAGCATCAAGGGATTTGCCAATGGTCAAATCGGCTGGACTGTCCCCCGATATGGATGTCCCTTGGTCGAAAGCCGTAAGAATTGTTGACCCTTTTGAAGGGGAGTTGGTTGGAGTTTTCGACCGCAATTCTTTAGGTGGCTATTTGTACCGTGGGGGTTCAACGCAAGTTATTAGTTTGTGGACACCTTCCAGCATTCGAGTACTCGTAACAGTAAATTCGGGTCAAGCAATGTCTTCTTTCTACACCGCAGGTCGTGTGTATCCCAGACCTGACTATCTTAGATTTGTCACGACTAAAAAAGTCGATAAGCTTTTACTCAAGGTCAGAGAAAAAGTTTTTCAATTAGACGGTTCAACCGGCACATTTGCTGTCAGTCCAGAATTAGCCACTGCTTTGAAAAATGCTCCAGATGAGAACTTAGATATCAGACTAGTTTTAGAAGGAGGTCAAACTGTTGATAGCGAAATTGGTAAAGGGACGGTAAAAGCTTGGCGAAGCATTTATTAAACTATTATATTTTTCAACCAAGTATTTTCTATGTTTAATAAAGGAAAAACCTCTCCTTTCTCATCAAAACTTGACTGATAAAACTTATTTATGGATTTAATAAGAACGAACATTGTTAGAAGTAAGCCTGATTAATTCTTCAACATTGTTTGAGATTGTATTGCAAATAGTATTTAAAGGTAAGTCATTAGGATCAAAGCCAAAAGGTTCTTCAATTTCTGAACCAATTTGTTCAATACTTAATAATGTAAAACTGACAAAAGCCATTACTATCCCAGTCCACCAATTTAAAAAGCTCACAATTTCCAAAGGTAATATAAGACAAAAAATTAATAACAGTTGTCTTAATTTAATAGTATATATCAAAGGCAATGGCGTTTTTAAAATACGTTCGCAACCGCCTAAAATATCTACTAACTCATTTACACAATTATGTAAAGTAGTTAGTTGATAGACATTTAGGCAATTTCGGTCATGCTGATACTGCAAGTAATCTCCTATCCAATAAGCAATTTGTAGTGGAGGATGATCGCTATCTTGGAGGTATAAATATTGTTTTTCAGACATTAATGATGCCAACTGAGTGTCTAAAGGCCCCGATCTAAGATGTAACTTCATTGCAACTGCAAAAGCAGTCACTAACCGAAGCATTGCTTCTTTTTCTAATTTATCTTGTGGTGTCTTCTCTTTAACTATTATCGCAATTCCACGAGTTAAGTTACGCGATGTATTAACTAAAGCTCCCCATAGTTGACGACCTTCCCAAAATCTATCATGGGCTGTATTCGTCCGAAAGACTAATAGTAATGTAAAGCCAATATTAAAGCTTAAAACAGCATTGGTAAGAATATTGCTAGAATCTGAAAATGCTATTGGTAATCCTAAATGAGCTAAAAATGATATGAAAGTACCATATATAGTACAAAAAATTACCCAAGGAAGAATAATAGAGATAATTGACCTTTCAAGGCGAAGAGTTACTTGAAGCCAGTTCAGCTTTTCGCCTTTGTAAAGATGATACTTTTCTCTTAAAGAGTTTTTAGAATTATTTTGAAAATAGTTAGGTTGTTTCATGTTGTTAAGGTTTGAGGATTACATCAATTAGCAAACTAACTTTTTTAGCTAAATATATCTTGCTTAAGGAAGATGTATACACGATGTAGGTTTTCATATAGTCACCGTAATGGAACTATAATAAACATAAATTATAGTAGTTCTAACATTGAAATTTATTTCTGTGAACTATCTTTAGGTAGGGAAATTCAATACTGTCTTCCAATTCTTCACCACAAACCTGATTTTCTGCTTATATTGATTAAAGGTTGTGGTATTTCGCTGCTTTATGAGATAATTAGACAAAATTTTCAGCTATTTATAATAAATATTTAATTTTTCTTACCGACAGAGCGATGTCTACGACAGACTACGCCTAAACATCTTGGGTTAATAGCAGTGTAGCGAATGTGTAACTCTTAAGCTATCAAAGGAAATAAACCCAATTAAATTTGATATTAAGCCAGGAAGTTACCCAATTTTAGATGTCCATTTTGAGGAAAACCATTATTGGGTGAAGAGTTATGCAAATCCTTTTTAAAAGGACAAAACTATATGATTACTAGATGATTTAGTTGAAACTTATTTTAATAAAGATTTATCAACAGTATTTACACAACTTGGCATTGAAAGTATCAAAGTTACTGAAATCAATCGGCAAATTCTCAAAAAATTAATCTTCGCTCAATAGTTACTAGAGTCTGTTGGAGGTAAAAGCGATCTTGCTATCAATAAAGCTGATAATATTAAAACTATTAAGGCGCGATCGCATTAGTCAGGCTACATATCAGCAGGCAATCCTAACAGTGCGGATAAAGGCAGAGAACTAACAGAGGAATATTTGACGCAATCAAATTATTTCAATCAATTATTGCTGGTCGCAGTACTGTTAATGGTAATAGATGAGTTTAATCTTTAAACTCCCCTCAATCAGATAGTGAGTTAAAAAATTTATAGTTTCTGTCCTGCATAAATCGATCGCACTTCGCCGTTACGTCGGACGACTGCTTCGCCATTACTGACATCTACTAGTGTCCAACCGCTTGAGCCGATACTTTCACCCATATTGATGCGGCGAGTCACGCCATCAATTTTAAACAAAGCGGCAGATTTATTGCCCAACTCTAGCAATCCCTCTAAGGTATTACTCGGAGCAACTGCGATCGCCGTTGCCGGATATACTTGTTCTTGGGTAATAGTTGGTTCTGACTCTGGTGCCAGTGCAGCACGCAATGGAACTACTGGTAATGCAGGCAGAGGTTTGGGTGTTTGGCGCACGGTAATGGGTGCAGTTTTGGCTGCCACCGGTTTTAGTTCGGCTCGTACAGCCGCAGCTAACATATTGACAGTTACAGGCTTGGCAGCTTGTCGCACTGTATTCAGGGCAGTTTTGACAACATTAGGTTGAGATACCCGTAACGCGCTGGCAACTTGTGGTAAAAGTGTGGGAGTCCCCGGAATGGCTGGAAGGGCGTAGCGCATTGGTGACGGCGCTTGATAAACGGGGACATAGATGCGCTCAACAACGCTTCCAGAACGATTAGGGGCTGGTGGTGTATTATTAGCTAGAAGTGGAAGTGCTGGTAGATTACCAGTTGCTTGCTGGCGACCAAAGGCTATTTGGTTAGTATTTGCCTGACTGGAGAATCCTGGATTGAAAGATTTTTGATTGCTTTTTGCTCCTTGCTTATCTATAACAGCCAGCGATTGGAGCATATAGTCAACTAACTCTGCCTCAATTTCTGTTTTTACGGGCAACCGTGACTGCGATTGCGGCAATAGAAGCGCTGACTCAGGCAATTTGTTATTTAAAAGATATACGACTCCAGACTGCACCAAGTAGATCGTACTAGCGATCGCCACGCCTAAAGTTGTTCCGACAATCAGCAGTTTGCCCAAAACCGAACTAGTTTTTTGACGCTTTCTACTAACTGGTTTAACAGTAGAGGTGTCAAATACAACGGTACTCAATTGCTTGTGCCGATCTTGAGCAACTGACTGTACTCCTTGGTTCAGAGTAATCTGTGGTATCATAACTGTTTGCAGAGGCACGTATTCTGGAGGCGATTGGCGTTGAGCTTGGGCGGAAACTCCAGCAACAGAGTGGCTCGATCTGTTCTGACTACTGTGCCTAACAGTTTGAGAAGGCAGATTACCACTAGCATCCAGAATGTAGTCGATATCGGCAAAGAGTTCATCCATTAAGCCATCAGCATAGTTTTCTATCGACCAAGGCTCGTTGGTGATTAAGTCTTCTGATGGTTCTGGTACTATGAGACGGGTGCTGGCTTCTTGTAACATAGACGTTCTGGGTTGTTGCTTGGACGAGGAAACGCCACTTCTACTGACTTGAAAGTGCTGAGTGCTGAGTGCTGAGTGCTGAGTAAAAATACCAGTTCCCAGTTTCCAGTCCCCAGTCCCTCTTTCATACTTGGTGGTGAAACTTGTTTCATTGAGACTGCCTGAAAATTATGATTATCAGAGGAGGCAGTAGGTTGAGGGCAGTTATTACTGAAGTAAATAAGTATGAATAAAAACTTCAGATTTGGGTAATTACCCTGTTTAAAAAGAAGAATTGTATTGAGATGTATCGGGCGATAAACAAACAGAGGAGCCGCTTTGCCTCCGGTCTTTCGCCAATCCTATGCAGTTGTGCGTGGGTTACTCCTGCGTGGTTGTTGAGCGTAGTCGAAACACTGCCTCCTGAATAATGAAACATCCAATCCCCCATCTAATTGAGATAAGTTGATTGAGTGTTGGTATTAAACTCAACTTGCATCTGGGGATTGTTGATGATGCCACTACTAATCTTTATGTCATCTATCATACCAATCTCTCTCCCTACTACTATACTCAGTCTTTATCAAGCTTGTGTTAAGCTAACGCTGGAAACTCTGACTGGCTCTTGCTTCTACGCAATTCTAGATATAATAATAAGGCGTTAATATCCGCTGGGTTTACACCACCTATACGTGCAGCTTGACCAAGGGTAAGTGGTTTTATGTGAGTCAGCTTTTCCCGTGCCTCTTTAGAAAGAGTATCAATTGTTGTGTAGTCTAAATCCCCAGGTAACTGGCGGTGCGCTTGGCGGGCAATTTGGTCAATTTGATTTTGTTGCCTTGCGAGATAGCCAGAATACTTGATGTCAATTTCTGCGCCTTCTTTCTCGGCCCGGTTGAGGTTGGGGTTTCCCAGTCCGAACCTGTCGAGATCGACGTAATGTAATCCTGGACGCCGCAACAAGTCGTTGAGGGTAATCGAACCTTTAATTGCTTGTTGGGTATCAGATGCGATCGCTATTCCAATTTCATCATGTTCTTTAACTCGTGTGGCTTGCAATCTTTGTTTTTCTGTGGTGATATTACCCTGTTTTTGAGTAAATATATCCCAACGGCGATCGTCAATTAAACCAATCTCTCTTCCCAAGGGTGTCAGGCGTTGGTCAGCATTGTCAGAACGCAATAGCAATCGGTACTCTGACCTGCTGGTGAGCATCCGGTAAGGTTCTCGCAGGTCTTTTGTACACAGGTCATCAACTAGCGTTCCAATGTAACTTTGCTCGCGGGCAAAGACAATCATTTCTTGAGAGCGAACGAATCGAGCGGCATTAATTCCCGCCACCAGCCCTTGAGCAGCAGCTTCTTCATAACCTGTGGTGCCGTTAATTTGCCCAGCACAAAACAGTCCGGCAATCTTTTTAGTCATCAGTGTGGGGTAACACTGAGTTGCTGGTAAATAGTCATATTCCACTGCATAAGCGGGACGCAGCATCACACATTTTTCCAAACCAGGGAGAGTCCGCAACATTTGCAGTTGCAAATTTTCTGGCAACCCTGTAGAAAACCCTTGGATATACAGTTCGGGTATATCCCTTCCTTCTGGTTCAATAAAGATTTGGTGGCTTTCTTTATCGGCAAAGCGCACAATCTTATCTTCGATACTGGGACAATAGCGCGGCCCTTTGGCTTCCACCCAACCACCATAAACTGGCGACAGGTGCAAATTTTCTTGAATCAGGCGATGGGTTTCGGCGGTTGTGCGGGTGATGTAGCAAGGCATCTGTTCTCGTTCTATCCACACATCTGGGTCAAAGCTAAACCAGCGCACATCTTCATCTCCTGGCTGGATGAGCATTTTACTATAATCTACCGATCGCTTATCTACCCGCGCCGGAGTTCCAGTTTTAAGTCTGCCGGTTTCAAATCCCAGGCGATTTAGGGTTTGTGTCAATCCTTCAGCTGCAAATTCCCCAGCACGTCCGGCTGGCATTGATTTGTTACCAACCCAAATTTTGCCTCCCAGGAAGGTGCCGGTTGTCAAGATGACTGCTTTACATTGGAACCCGACACCAAAATATGTTTCAACGCCGATGACTTCATTGTTAGCGCCCAGCACCAAATCTGTTGCCATACTTTCGCGGATTGTCAAGTTTTCTTGATTCTCAACAACATTTTTCATCACCGCTGCATATTCGCGCTTGTCTGTCTGGGCGCGTAATGCCCAAACAGCAGGCCCCCGTGAAGAGTTGAGGATACGTTTTTGCAAGTAGGTGCGGTCTGCTACTTTACCAATTTCCCCGCCGAGTGCATCTACCTCATGAGTCAACTGAGATTTAGCCGGGCCACCTACTGCTGGGTTACAAGGTTGCCAAGCGATTTTATCCAAGTTGAGCGTCAATAGCAGGGTACGACAACCGAGGCGTGCAGAGGCGAGAGCTGCTTCGCAACCGGAGTGACCTGCACCGACGACTATGACATCAAAAGCGTCTTGGAATTCAACGGAATTGTGCATGGTCATACTTACAGGATCGGCAAGCTTAGAGTTCTTTTCAATTTTAACTGTTCCAGTGGTTTCATGGATGTAACTTTCTGATAAAAAAGTTATCAAACTTACTAGTACTCAATTAAAAGCAAGGTTCCATTTTTTAAGTTTAGTAATAAGTGAAAAATCTCATCTTTTTAAAATTTGTGACAATATTCCGGTTTTTCGTTCGCAGTTATTGTTCAGAGCGTTAACCCAGCACAAATTAATTTACAACTGGTATATATTAGATGTTTTATCGAATTTGAATTTAACGATAGTTCAGTGTCGATAAACTATCTGCAACTTTAATTCATCAATAATCAATATTGCCAAAAAAAGTATTAACTTTATTCTCGATCGCTAATTAATTATTTAGAATGAAACTTACCCTCAGAAATCAAAGAAATATTACTAGGTTTATTAGAAAGACAAGTTTCATCAGTATCGTTATATTGATGATTTTTGTATTAGTCGCTAGCAATGAGATTACCCACCATAAAGTTGCTATAACTGCTCAACCATTACAAGAATGCTTGATTAATAATTCATTACCTTGTATAGACACCTCTAAAAATACAAGCTCGCAACCATTTATTCCCGATCCCAAATTAGATGATAAACAGCGTTTTTTATCTGCGATCGCTAGAAAATTGCCTACAATTCCCCAGCTTGGTACTTATGAATATACTTTGCTACGAAGCTATGGTGCAGTATTCGTAAATCCCGATATTCAAATTAAACTACCGCCAAAAAATATCTTTGTTAATGAACAAGAAACCCAAGAGTTTCAAGCTACTTTAACAATGGGTCATGTTGATGGCACTAACGACTGTTATTTACAAAAATCGGCGGCTGATGCTTTAAATAAAGCGCGAGTACAACAACAAATTCCGCTAAAATCTGGTTATGGCTCTGGTGATTGCACTCGCACTTTCAACACGAATTTAAGATTTTGGCACAAGTATGCTAACGATCGAGTTTTAGCAAAAGTTCAACAAGGTAAAGAAACAAAAATTCTCGGTTTAGTTGCCCCTCCCGGAACTTCACAACATCTCTGGGGATTAGCCATTGATTTACGCGTAGGTAGTAAAGAGCAAAGAAAAGCTCTTAATCAAAATGGTTGGTTTCAAACTGTAGAAAACGATGTTCCACATTGGACTTATGTGGGTTTATCTGAAGATAATTTATCTTTGTATGGTTTTAAAAAACAAGCTATTAGAGGCATTACTTATTGGATCACGCCGCTTTAATTGTTCAATAGCATGAAAACTTGGGAATACTAAACTTAAATGTGTATTGTCAGGGATTTAGCTATGCCAAATGAAGCTGCTAACCAGGAGCAAGACTTTCTAATTGATTTATTGAGAGCAACTTATCAAAATCAGGAAGTATATCCAATTCTGCAACATAACTTAAGTAAACTCAACGATGATTTAGCTTTAAAGTTGCGAAAATGGGTAAGCGATCGCTTTGCTAAAGAACCTGCCATTGCTATTAATTTAGCTAGAGTCATTATCAAACTGAGTACCATTATTCAAGAGTTTGAACAAGGGAACATTGCTAGTAATTTAGAAATTGCGATCGCAGGTTATGAAACAGTTTTACAAGTGTGTAGCCGTGAAGCTTTTCCCAAAGAATGTGATATCGTTCAACAAGCTTTAGTAATAGCTTATCAGCAACGCCAGTATATTCTCTCCAGAACCATTGGGGAACTTCGGGAGCAGACTGTCCAAACCCAGAGTCAGATTAATACATTAACTGAGCAGTTACAAGAAGAATTACAACAAGCAAAATTACAAGTTAATGACTTAACAACAACAATTACGGAGTTAAAACAGGAAACGAGTAGTTCAGAGTCAGCGCCAGAAATAACATCTTTAATTGCTGAGTTAAAAGAGTTAAAGCAGCGTCAGATTCGTGTAGAGCAGTTTACTTCCACGGCTCATACTTCACCTAATATTGGGCAGTTCAATACAGCTATTTTTTATGATATTGAAAATTTAACAATGGGTAGAAGCAACCCTAATCTAAATTTTTCTCTGAAACAAATTCAAACAAATCTAGAAAATACTAACTTAGTTAATAAAATTGCTATCCAATGTGCTTATGCCGACTGGAGTGATTCTCGATTAAGACTACTCAAGAATGAAATTCAAGAACTTGGTATCGAAGCAATTCAAATTTTTGATTACAGCCATAAACGGAATGCAGCAGATATGCAACTAGCCATTGATGTTATGGAATTAGCCCAGAGTCGTCCTACGTTGCAAGTTTTCGTTATTGTATCAGGCGATGGTGCATTTGCCGCTTTAGCTAAAAAGCTCCATGAGTATGGAAAAACTGTAATTGGATGTGCTTACGAAGGACAAATTAATCGTATTCTCAAGTCTGTTTGCGATCGCTTTATACCTATACCTGCTCCCCAGGTAAAAATAGAGGATATTCCAACTAATGAAGTAATTAGCGAGAGTTCATTAAATGATGATGATATTTTAGTAGTAACGAAGAAAGCTTTAGAGGAATTGAAGCAGAATATTGAGCAATTAAGTCAGTTGAAACAAGGTGGTATTCCTATATCTCAAATTCACAAAATATTGAGAGAGAAAATTCCAGCCTTTGACCAAAAAAGAGAAAAGCATGTTGAAAAACTGACAACTTTTTTGAAAAAAATTATTGAAGGAACAAATATTTGTTTATCGATTGAGAACAATAAATTAATTTTGAGAGAAACGTTAACTATAGGCTCTAATGGCTCATCAAATAAAACTTTGAATAGTGATAGCTCTTATTTAATGACTAAAGTGCTTACTACAAACTCAGTTAATCAGTCATAATCCCGCTTGGCACTTTTTTATCCTTAGCTCCGTTCTTCAACTCTTGCAAAAGTACTTTTTACAAGAGTTGAAGAAAGAGTATGCTATTGACGACTGTTATTCATTAACAATCGTAAAGCCTTCATAATCAACGACTCCGCTCACAGCATTTGGTAAATTAACGTTACCAAGTAAGGTGGCGGTTGCAAAGCCAGCGCCATTAGTACCTGTGGCACTACCTAAACCTAGACCTGATGCAGCAAGTTCATCTTGGTAGCCTGTGATCTCATAGACAGCGCCAGTTTCCAGCCAACCCAGCAATCTTTGAGAACCGAAGTTAGTAAATGACAACCCAGAATCTGCGTTGACATTCAGAGCTTGTCCTGAAGGAGTTCTTAGAGTAATCGGTGCAGATAGTTCACCAGTGAGTAGATCGACTTTGTAAAGCTGGTTTCCATCTCCATCATTAGTCCTGAAATCGCTAGCAAGAGCGCGAGTTCTACCAGGATTGAGATTGTCGATAGCTAATCCATCGGCAAATTTTCCAGGATTGGTAGGTTGAGTTCCTTGTCTTTGTGCAGTAGTAGTAGGTGCGCCAAAGCCGTCTACAAGGCTAACAGTTCCAGGGGTAGCTGTAGTAATTTTATAAAGAGAGCTTCCTACTGGCCCATTTGCAGGATTCGGATTCCCTGAAATGTTGTATAGAACAATTGGTTGAGCAGCTACTGAATAGTCACGTCCAAAGTCAGCACCTGACTCAAATCCAAAACGACGTAGGTCAGATGGTGTACGGGTTGGTGAGGTCGTGGCTGGAGCAAAAGGCTGATCTACATTATTAACGACAGTAACAGTTGGATCGATTGGTGTTGTAGCACCAGTAACGCGTGCTTCGTTAACCGCACCTACCCTTCCGGTACGAGGGTTAGTTCCCAAACCTTCTAAATCGGCGGTAGTAGCAGTAGCTGGAAGATTGACTGTACCTACTCTTGTAGGAGTAATAGAACCTCCAGGCCCAGAAGGGATCGAAAAGCGGTAAACGTCAAGCTGCTTGCCATTACTAGCGTTGCCGTCGCGGTCTTCTCCAATGGTATAGCCGTAAAGAGCCATGAGAATTTTCCCCTTATTCAAACTGTAAAACGTTTGGGAACACTCCAAATATGCAAACTGCTACCTGACTAAAAGCTAGTACAATACAAACAAAGCTAACTTTCCCAGGCTGAAAATTTAGATTAGTCTGCGTTATCTTACTTTGCTTATATAGCCGAGAAGTTTGCAAAACTGAAATAATACTAAATTTTTGACTGTAAACAGGTTAGGACAACTTAACTCAAGATTGTTGTAATTACTATTTGCTCAATCTGTAAAAGTAGGAAGTGTGAGAACTTTATGTCGGAGGTATAAATCTCAAAACTACATTTATTTACACACACTTACACACATTTTTTTTGGAACAGATTATTTCCAAATTTAATTACAATTAACCAAAAATTAAGTATCTTTAATTTGCGATTTGAAGTCAAAAAATTAGGTTACAACCTTTATTTGAAGTTATCTTAGTAACAGTATATTTGACTAATGTTAAGAAAATTTTTCCTAATCATTAAGGTTTAATAGCATCTTGGTTAAGATTTAGTAGTTGCTGAGTAGTTTCACTCGACAATCTGCTTTTTAGATGGGAGCATCCCAAATGCGCAAGTTTATTTTTATACGGAATTTTGGCTGAGAATAATAATGGGCGATCGCTTTGAAAATCTTCATTTTTAAATACCTGAAGCAGCAATAATTAAATAATAGTTTAAAGGCAATATAAAAAATAAAGTTTCATGTTTTACCTTTTCCCTTTATCCTGATTATTCCAAAAACCTCATATTTTTTTGCCAGAACTAAATCAAACTTTTGCTAAAGCGGAAACGCATAGCATAAAGCCGGAGACGTTTCCACTACTCCGGACTTTTCTTCATATATTGCAACCTAGATACAATTCAATTGCTGCTCTAGTTTCAGTTACCCTGAAAGTGGATTTATTATTATTTCACTTCGCTGGGTTCAAATTTAGTTACCTTACCTTTCTTAATCGCTACAATCACATCGTAATGCGAACAGTAAGCAAATGTGACATCATTAGCTTTGTTATAAAGGTTTACTACATGACCTGCACCGCCTACCTGGATACCGATTGGTTCCAAGTCACCAAAGAAGAAACGACGCAGTTGATCGCCACTACCAATTTGACCCTTACTCTTAGTAAGCAAGTCTAATTTTTGTGCTACAGACATTTCTTCGGCTGCTGATGCTTGCACTAATGACGGATCGATCGCCTTTAATGGTACGTCCCAAACTGTGAAAAAACCAACCAAGGCTACACTTGTAAGTAAGGGTGCGAGTTTCATTTGTTACTTCTCTTCTTTGTTTTATCCTGAACATCCCAAGCATCTCAGGTGGCAGTGAGAGCTTATTGAAACTAAGCCACTATTTTCATGAATTTATCCTTTGAGAAAATTTAGTGAATTCTCAGCATTTTCTCAGCTAATCATGGCTGCTCAAAGTCACAGGAGAATTTAAGTATTTTCTCAACAAAACCTCATTTTGAAGGGTGTGAGGGTAACTTAATATGATGAGCAATGCTTTCATTGCAGTGATGTTATTGTGATTAGATCCAAAAAACCACATCGCCAAATCCATAGAATTTCGGGACAAACATATCTCTGGCTAGCAATGCTAATTTTTGGAGCATCTAGCGCCGTTACTCGGAAGCTAACAGAAATTGGTGCTCAACATTTGATCGGCAATCGCAATCCGATTTCTTTGTGTAATGTTTTATTCGTGGGAAACCTTTGCGCCTTGATACTTCTGATCCTAATCTATGGGCGACAGTGGAACAAAGCTACCTTGAAGCAACTCTCAAGGAAGGATTGGGTCAGTTTAACGGCAGTAGCTATTTTATCAGGAGCCTTAGCCCCTGGCTTAATTTTCCAGGCACTGGCACTCACAAGAGTGAACAATGTCATCTTGGTGGGACGCTTGGAACCGCCTCTAACTTTGGCTTTATCAGTCTGGTTATTGAGAGAACGGGTAAATATTTGGGAATTTCTTGGTGCGATCGCAGCTTTTGTTGGCGTTATCCTAACTATTATCCTTCAGCCTTCAACAGAAACCATGATGAACATGGGAGGTTTCGGTTTAGGCATAGGGGAATTTTTGACCGCAGCCGCATCTGTGACCATAGCCGCTTCTACGATTATTAGTAAGAAACACCTTTCGCAGATTCCCAAAGGAATCTATAGTATCTTTCGGACTGCACTTGGAACTATAATCTTTTTCTTTATTGCTTTAGTCCTCTATGGCAGGGATCATTTCGCTGATGTCCTCTCACCATTCTTGTGGCAGTGGATGTTTCTTTATGGCGGGTTGATTGTGGTGGTAGGCCAGTCTTTTTGGGTTAAAGGCTTGAAAACTTCCACTGTATCTACAGCTTCCCTAATTAGCTCATTTGGCCCAATCGCGGGAATTATAGCAGCCTATTTAATTTTGGGTGAAGCCCCTACCCGACCTCAATATATTGGCGTTAGCTTGATTTTAGTAGGTATTTTCTTGAGCCAAGTTGGCACTAGGCGTCAGACTGCTAGCAGCAAGGTAAATTCTACTCCAGCAAAGCAACAGGTAGAAACTGGTATGGGATTCAAAGGGATTTGAAGGATGAAAATTCTAGATCGCTAAAGACGTGATTTATCGCGTCTAAATATTGTAGAGACAGCGCATCGCGTTTCTTACCTTAACCGAACAGTATTGCAAGTAAACCACCCATCCCAAATAAATGAAACCCTGGCGGTATATAAATTACAAATTACAAATACAAATTACGAATTCTGCACAGAGGTACTAGTATGTCAAAATAAAAATACCCGATACATCAAGGTGAGCGATCGCTCCCAAAGCTAGATTAAAGGATTGACCTGAGCAATGGCAGACCCAACCAATCACAATCAAGCGGGAGAAGTAGCTCCCAGCACTGTTGACAAGCAAGCTCCCAGTGTAGCTGAAGAACACGCTCCTAGTACAGACTCACCCGAAGCCACAGATATTCCTACTGCCAACGCGCCAGATCCTAAAGCCGCAAACCCCGAAGATAATCCCAATGCTGCCAAACCAGCTGCTGCATCGCCCAAGCGAGAAAAACCCGCCGCCGCAGCTAAAGCCGCAAAAGCAGAAAAACCCGCCGACGACGACGCAACAGAAGAAAAACCCGCCGCTAAAGCCCCTAAAAAGGAAAAAGCCCCAGCTGTTGAAAATAAGCCATTTGTAGAGTTCATTGAGCAAGACTACTTGCCAGCTTTACAAAAAGCGATCGCTCAAAAAGGTGTGAAAGATTTACAGGTGTCTTTTGCCAAGCAGAAGATGCCAATCACTGGCTTTGAATCCGCCGAAGAATGCTGGCAAATTATTGGCAGTTGGTCAGAAATCGGTAAGCGTCAGTTTAACCTGTACTTCCCCGATGAAGATATTCAAGGAAAAAAGGGATTTTCTTGTAATGAAGGTAAAAAACCTAGCACTCTTGAGTCATTCTTAATCGATGAGCGCAAAATTACCCTCGATTTGTTGGTATATGGCTTAGTTCAGCGCTTGGACGGTCAAAAGTGGTTAGGTAGAAATTAGTCATTGGTCATTGGTCATTAGTTGTTGGTCATTGGTTTTTAACAAATGACAAATAACAAATAACAAAGGACAAATGACAAAGGACAAAGGACAAATGACTAATAATTAAAGCTCGTGGAAATGGTAGGTAACGGCTCCAGTATTGGGGTCGTTATCAATTTTTACATAACCTGATTTGTACATCTCTTTGAGAGTAGCTTCTACTTCAGCAAAGCTGGCTCCTGTAAACTTTACGCCTTGAGTGACAGTTAAAATACCACCTTTGTTTTCCGCCGCTTCAATCAGTTTCATCATGAGTTGGTTGCCTGTTGGTCGGTGGACTTGAGAAGCAACTACTGCTTGATTCAACGGCACACCAAAGGGAGATACACCTGCTTTTAATCTCAAGTTATGTTCGTATTCGTCAACCATATTGGGGATAAAGAACAAATCCACAAACTGCCCTATACCAAACACGCCACCAGTCAACAGCCATAACAAACCAGTTCCGATCTTGCCATTGTAGAAACGCTGCAATCCTCCCACACCCATAAATCCGACTGCACACAAGATATAAGAGACAAGAAGTCGGTCTTTCTGCTGCTGATTGTTTTCAAGATTCATCTTGTTTTCAACCCTTTGGATTTACTCTTATTGTTTAAGATGGTTTTTCAGACTGTTTTTTATACCAAGTGCTAATAGCTAGACTTACATCTTGCACCAGTTGCTTATTAACAATTTTGGTAATAGACAATGCTTTTCTGATTTGAAGTTGTGGGCACTGTCTAATCTCCAGTTATTGAAAAAGGTGCAAAAAATAACTAAAGTACTTAGATTTTCCAGTAATTATGCTACTCATGGATTGTTAATTTTAAGCTGTCTAATGTATTAATAGAACCCCATAAATTTATTGTAGTAACAACCACAGAAAATTACTGAGATAGTAGTGCTTTGAGAATCAAGAGGTGAGTGCTACTCCACTTAAACGAGATAATGCTGCTTGCTGAACTATATTTATTTGACTACCAATCCGCGATTTTTGATTCCGCTAATATTGAATGATTGTTGCAACTCTTAATGTTTTGCTTAGAAATTTCTCACCCGCACCTTGGTAGACTGAACTTTATACAATTGGATTATTGTGGGCTGTTACGGTTTGCCAGAGGATTTCTGGTGAGGCAGTCCGGTCTTCTCCCAAAGGGAGAGGCTAGCGCCAACGGGGTTTCCACGCCAGTTGCTTCAAGTCGGCACAGCCGCCCAACGCACTGGCTCCCCATGAGGAACTGCCGTTACCGTGGCGGTAGAGACGTAGGAACGTCACCCGAAAGGTCTACTTAAGATAATAAAGACGAAAGAGAAATCAAGACATGGTAGATTCCCTCAAAAAACCAGGCTTTGAAGAAATCCGGCCAGGGATTAAAGTCCCAGCAAAAGAAACCCTGTTAACACCTCGGTTTTATACTACCGATTTTGATGAAATGGCACGGATGGATATCTCCGTCAACGAAGACGAGTTAGAAGCCATTCTCGAAGAGTTCCGCACTGACTACAACCGCCACCACTTTGTTCGGGATGCCGAGTTTGAACAATCCTGGGATCATATTGACGGGGAAACTCGCCGATTGTTCGTTGAATTTCTAGAACGTTCTTGTACGGCAGAGTTTTCCGGCTTTTTGCTGTATAAAGAACTTGGTCGTCGCTTGAAGGGAAAAAGCCCTGTTTTAGCAGAGTGTTTTAACCTGATGTCACGGGATGAAGCGCGTCACGCTGGCTTTTTGAACAAAGCTTTGTCGGACTTTAATATGTCCCTAGATTTAGGGTTTTTGACTAAGAGTCGCAGTTATACCTTCTTTAAACCGAAATTCATTTTCTACGCTACTTATCTTTCTGAGAAGATCGGTTATTGGCGTTACATCACTATTTATCGCCATTTAGAAGCACATCCCGAAGATCGGGTTTATCCAATCTTCCGGTTCTTTGAGAACTGGTGTCAGGATGAAAACCGTCACGGCGATTTCTTTGATGCAATCATGAAATCTCAGCCGCAAATGTTGAATGATTGGAAAGCACGGCTGTGGAGTCGGTTCTTCCTGTTGTCGGTATTTGCGACAATGTATCTCAATGACATCCAACGCAAGGATTTTTATGCCACCCTTGGATTGGATGCACGAGAATATGATATCCATGTAATTAAGAAGACCAACGAAAACGCAGGTCGGGTATTTCCACTGATGCTGGATGTAGAGAATCCAGAGTTTTATGAGCGCTTGGATGTTTGTATAAGCAATAACGAGAAGCTGGGTGCGATCGCTAACTCCAGCACTCCCAAATTCCTGCAAATCTTCCAAAAACTGCCGCTTTACATCTCCAATGGCTGGCAGTTATTGCGGCTGTACATGATGAAACCAATTGATACTGTTTCTGCTCAAGGGGCAGTTCGTTAATTTATAACAGATTTGTGAAAACTTTGGTGGTTCTGCTGGTTGCAGAGCCACTTTTTTTGTCCTTTTTCAAAGCCAATGATTACTGATATGTCAACCAATTATTAGTGCGATCGCTAATTTGTTAGCAGGTAAAAATCGGAAATAGTTGGTTAGCTGTAGTTTGGTAGTAGATACCTTGAGTTAAGCTGATTTTTCCATTCTGATTACATCTGGAGTTAATGTTTGATGCTTTGCTGCTTCTGCCTCGTAACATCTGAGAATCAGTGATGTCAGCTTATCTAAATCACTGACAGAGGAAATAATTACTTTTGATGCGGCATCTCCCAGAGAAGCTGTTACTTCCTGCACTTCAAAGTTTGAAGCTAGCGACTTTACTTCATCTACACTTAGTCGAGTAACAAAACTTTTTTTCTGCGAAGATAGATACAGCCGCAGAAACCACCAAGTACTTTTGCCAACAAGATTGATACCAAAGTATGAAATAGTATCTTTGTATTGGAGTTGGTAATTGTAACTCGTTGAGGTTTGCGTAATTGCTTTAATTTTTTCAAAAGCTTCGATTTCTTCAGCAGTTGTTACTACTTTTGATTCTTGAGGATCTGGTTGTATATCCCCTTGTTCAATATCTACGTCTATTGAAGGTTCAACAGGCTGATCTATTACTGGAGTAAGTGAGCGAGTCATTAACTCTACTAAACTTCCCTGAATCGACTTTTTAACAATTGGTTTGAATTTATCAATAATTTTACCAGTAATTCGACCTTTAATTTCATAACTAGGAGCAACTGTACCAAGTTCAGTCACTAAAAAGCGAACAAATTCTTCAGAAGGAGAACGTAAAAGATTTCCTAAAGTTGAGTCATCCCTTTTACATAAACCATTTCCTCAGCATGGTTGGTAATAGCTGTAACCTCAAAATTATCACGGTGAAAGAATTTGAGGTTATCAATAGACATGTCCTTAAAACAAAAGTTATGGAAAAATGATACAGAAATAAAAAT
>NZ_JAVRCL010000087.1:0-25423 GCF_034530775.1 Nostoc sp. DedSLP04
ACCAGCTAGATTGTCCCAAGGGGTACATCAAGAATACGCTGACGAATACTGCAATGGGAGCGGAGAAAGCCAGAGCGTTGTAAGGACGTATTCCTACTAGACGGGCAATTTCAAATTGCCGCAACATGAAGCCAATCAAACCGAAGGCTCCGTGTAGGGCAACAAATGGCCACAACCCACCTAATTGGAACCAACGGGTGAGGTCGCCTTGGGCTTCTGGTCCCCACAACAGCAATAGGGAATGTCCCATGCTGTCGGCGGGGGTGGATACTGCTACTGTTAGGAAATTACAGCCTTCTAAGTAGGAGGAGGCTAATCCGTGGGTGTACCAAGAGGTGACAAAGGTGGTGCCGGTCAGCCAACCGCCTAGTGCTAGGAAGGCGCAGGGGAACAATAGTATCCCTGACCAACCTACGAATACGAAGCGATCGCGCTTGAGCCAGTCGTCTAGAACGTCAAACCACCCTCTACTGGGGGCGCGTCCAACTGCGATGGTCATCGGACTTAAATCCTCTTTTTTTACTAAAATTGCAACGTTTCTAAGGTAGTACGGAAAGCCAATGTAACCGACTGCCGTGAGAAATTAACGTTTTTTTTGACAATCTCAACTGCTTTTAAGTAACTGAGATTCTGAGAGCTTACTGACTAGTTAAGTCATTATTTCTCAGGGTTATGACATTACACGTACCATCGGCTAGTAATCTAGCTTGTGGTAACTTAATGATTCTTAACTTATCACACTACTCAGGGTTTTTGCCTGATACGCAAAAGGAAATGAGCTATGAAACACGAACCTTATAAATAATATGAATATCAGAAATTTTACAATTTGACACAACTTTTCTCAGAAATCTAAAAAAATTTAATGTAGATGGAGGTAGGTAGATCGCTCATTTCAAGAGGTCAAAAAGAGGCAGGGAGAGGGTGGCAGGGAATAAGGGGGGCTGAAGGACAGGGAGAAAGAATTTTGATCGGCCATTGAGTAAAAAAATAGTACAACACTCCCTAAAAAATTATATCGGTAGCAGGAACATAGAAGGGCGCAGTTGAGTTTTTGTCAACGATGTTTGGTAAAATGCGGATAGTCACTTCGCTGCCACGGTCGTTGATACACCTCTGGAAAACCTATGTGAAACGTTAGACAAGGAGAAAGGAAGTTGGCATATCTTGACTAATACAAATAGCCTAAGTGGTTTGTCCCGTAGTACAAGTAAGCCGGCATTATCCGGGACAGTAAAATTTGTAAGGTACAAAGTGAAAAATTTATAGTCTGCGGCAGGGTTCCCGTGGACTTAAAACATAGCTCTCCGTGCCTCCTAAGCAATAGCTGGATTGGCATAGGAACCCACCACTCTATGCAAAAGCATTTAGTGTACGAGTATGTGACAGCGAGTATCTCACGGGCAATGGTAGTTCAATGACGACATCAACAACGATTAACAAAGGCGATCGCCTCCTGCACCAAAATGTTCTCGGTTCTCGTCGGTTCAGTAACTACTGGTGGGCAACTATCGTTACCTTGGGAGCAAGCGGCTTTCTATTGGCTGGAATATCCAGTTATTTAAAAGTTAATTTACTCATAGTTTCCGATCCCACTCAACTGGTATTTGTCCCCCAAGGATTAGTAATGGGGTTATATGGTACTGCTGGCTTGCTATTAGCTACATACCTGTGGTTAGTGATTTTATTGGATGTTGGAGGCGGTTACAACGAATTCGATCGGGAAACTGGCGCAATCAAAATCTTCCGGTGGGGGTTTCCTGGTAAAAACCGCCGAATCCAGATTGATAGCCGCATAGAAGATGTCCAATCTGTATTAATAGACATAAAAGAAGGTCTTAACCCCCGTCGCGCCCTCTATCTACGCATTAAAGGACGGCGAGATATACCCTTAACACGGGTTGGACAACCGGTATCTTTAACAGAGTTGGAAACAGAAGGCGCAAAGTTAGCCCGCTTTTTGGGAGTATCACTAGAAGGACTTTAAGAAATTAGGGTAGAGGGTAGAGGTAACATGGGTACAGATTATTCCCTATTACCTGTCGCCTCTCCCCTAATCCCAATGCTCCTCAAAACGATAAGATACTCTGGTTAAATCGGTAACAGGCAATGCGGTTAAAAATTTCACAATTTTTGCTTTCTCTTGTGATTATCAGTGCCTTGATGTTGGGAGGATGTTCAACACAGCAAGTCGCTTCTAATAGCTCTTCTCCAAACTCGACTGCTACCTCGGCTACAACCGAGGCAAGCACCAAGACAACTACTGAAGCAACATCTGTATCTCAAACTATTAGTGAGAGTATTCCTGGAATAACAGATTTACCAAGACTAGAAGGCAAGGCTACTGTGGTAATCACGGTTAAAGGTTCGCCGATTACTATCGAAGTAGATGGCACTGATGCCCCTATTACAGCCGGCAACTTTGTAGATTTAGTGCAAAAGGGTGTGTACGATGGTTTAGCTTTCCATCGAGTTGTACGCGAACCCCAACCCTTTGTAGTTCAAGGGGGCGATCCCAAAAGCAAAGACCCAAAAGTTCCAGCAGATCAACTAGGAACTGGTAGCTATATTGACCCAAAAACGGGAAATGCTCGTTATATACCTTTAGAAGTTAAGCCAAAAGGTTCAGATACTCCGATTTACAATAAACCATTTGATGCTACTGCTCAACCCGTCGTATTGCCCCATAAACAGGGTGCAGTAGCAATGGCGCGATCGCAATCACCAGATTCAGCTTCTGCCCAGTTTTACTTTGCTTTAGCGGATCTAGCTTTTTTAGATGGTAACTACGCCGTGTTTGGCAATGTCACTCAAGGCTTTAATGTAGTAAACAAAATTCAGCAAGGCGATCGCATTGACTCTGCTAAAGTCACTCAAGGTGCTGAAAACTTAAAAACGCCTGGACAGTAGGAGAAAGAGGCAGGGGAGCAGGGGAGCAGGGGGGCAAGGGAAAAACTCTTAACTCTCAACTCCTCACTTTTAACTCCTAACTCCTAAATTGGTCAAAATTGTTGTTACTGGTATTGGTTTAGTTTCTGCCTTGGGTGGAAGCTTAGAAGATAGCTGGCGAAATTTAATCGCTGGTAAATCTGGAATTCGGTTACATCAACCATTTCCAGAACTTACACCACTTCCTCTAGGTTTGATTAATCAACAACCATCTGAGTTGACAAGGTTAACTCGGATGGTTGTTGCTTCTGCTTTAGAAGATTCTGGGTTAGTTGCACCTTTAGCTGATTGTGCTGTAGTCATTGGATCGAGTCGCTCTTATCAAGCGTCTTGGGAAATGCTGGCGCGGCAAATGTATAACGCGAATCATTTCCCGATTTCCTCTTTTGGAAATTGGCTAGATACATTACCTCATTTAAATGCGATCGCAGCAGCGCGACAAATTGGTGCATCTGGTATAGTTTTGGCACCAATGACAGCTTGTGCTACTGGAATTTGGTCTATTGCCCAAGCAGCTATGCTTATCCAAACTGGGCAATGTCAACAAGCGATCGCAGGTGCAGTGGAAGCACCGATTACACCTTTAACTTTAGCTGGGTTTCAGCAGATGGGTGCTTTGGCAAAAACTGGGGCTTATCCCTTTGATTTGCACAGAGAAGGCTTAGTCTTGGGCGAAGGCGCTGCTGTGTTTGTCTTAGAATCAGCAGAGTTTGCCAAGCAGCGTCAAGCAAAAGTGTATGGTGAAATTCTCGGTTTCGGCTTAACCAACGACGCATATCATAGTAATTCACCAGAACCCGAAGGGAAAAGTGCGATCGCTGCTATCAAACAATGTCTAGAACGTAGTTGTCTCTCACCAGGCGATATCGATTACATTCATGCTCATGGTACAGCTACCCAGCTAAATGACCAGATGGAGAGCATGGTAATCCAGCGTTTGTTTCCCCAAGGCGTGGCGGTTAGTTCCACCAAGGGAAGCACAGGTCATACACTAGGGGCATCTGGAGCTTTAGGTGTAGCTTTTTCTCTCATGGCGCTAAAGCATCAAATATTACCGCCTTGTTTAGGATTGCAGCAGCCAGAATTTGATTTAGATATTGTTACAGCCGCACGTCTAAGTAAAATTCGACAGGTATTATGTTTGAGTTTTGGTTTTGGGGGACAGAATGCCGCGATCGCATTAGCCAAGTGAAAACTTGTAGATTTAACTATCTGACCAACATAATATATTAATTTTTATTAAGACCCACACAGTGCGCGCCTTTAAAAAAGGTGATTTTTGAATATTTTTGTATATCAGAATATAAAATATAAAACTGTAACAAAAACTACAAAATATTTGTTTTCCCTAAAAAAAAGGATAAGCTTAAGTACAGATGATATCCGGTTCGTAAAGATACCGCGATTAGGAGAAAATTTATGATTTCAAAATCTTCGTTGCTGTCAGAACCTGCTTCTCCAGCGCATATATGCCCCTTTGACCAAGCCTGTAGTTACCTAGAAGCGGCAGCTAAAGAATTAAATTTAAATCAGGGTTTGCTAGAAATTCTCAGTCATCCGCGTAAGGTTGTCACAGTTTCCATTCCCGTGAAGCTAGATGATGGGGAAATCCAAGTTCTCGCGGGACATCGGGTACAGCACTCTGATGTTTTAGGCCCCTACAAGGGCGGAATTCGTTACCATCCGGCTGTGACACTGCGGGAAGTATCTGCTTTAGCAATGCTGATGACCTGGAAATGTGCCTTATTAGGTATTCCTTACGGTGGTGGAAAGGGTGGCATTGCTATAGATCCCAAACGCTACAGTGTTGGCGAATTAGAGCGAATCAGCCGCCGTTATATCAGCGAGTTGATTAAAGATATTGGGCCTTCCGTAGATATTCCTGCGCCAGATATGGGTACTTCTGCCCGTGAGATGGCTTGGATGATGGATACTTACTCGGTAAATGTTGGTCATGCTGTACCAGGAGTTGTAACTGGAAAACCCCTTTCGATTGGTGGTTCTCTGGGACGGGAAATGGCAACCGGACGTGGCACGATGATTATTGTCCGTGAGGCGTTAGCAGATCGAGGTAAATCCTTAGCAGGAGTGCGAGTAGCTATTCAGGGTTTCGGTAACGTCGGCTGTGCCGCAGCAGAATTACTACATGAAGCAGGCGCGAAAATTATCGCCGTTTCAACTGGTGCTGGGGGAATATTCTCTGAAGCTGGTCTTGATATTCCCAAATTAAAAGTCTACGCTGCTGAAAATCGCAAGAGTATTGTGGGTTTCCCGCAATCTGTACCAATTAGCAATGCAGATTTATTAACTTTACCCTGCGATGTCTTAATACCAGCAGCTTTGGAGAACCAAATCACTGAAGAAAATGTCAATCAGGTGCAGGCGCAAATTGTCGCAGAAGCAGCTAACGGCCCGGTTACTCTTGAGGCTAACTTGGCCTTAGAGGCGCGGGGTGTGACAGTGTTACCAGATATTTTGGCCAATGCTGGCGGTGTAGTAGTCAGTTATTTAGAGTGGGTACAGGGCCTTTCTTACGTATTTTGGGATGAGGAGCGCGTCAACCGCGAAATGGAACATTTGATGGTGCAAGCCTATCGCAAGGTGATTCATCAGTCGGAGGTACGGCAAATTTCTTTAAGATTAGCAGCTTACACGCTGGGGGTAGGTAGAGTGGCTCAGGCGTTGACTGACAGAGGTCTTTATCCTTAATATTTGGGTATAGACAGCAGTTTTTAATTGAATAGATAACATGTAAGGGCACAATATTATAGTTGTGCCCTTATATGTTATGAATAGCCGATGTTTTTGTTAAGCGATCGCTACAACATAACTAGTGGTCTATCGCATTATGACTCGCCAGAAGGTGCAGCAGCGTGGATTAAGTCTGGCTTCTCGTCATTAGGAGGACGCTCAATAGTTTGATCCGATGTGGGACGTTGATGGCGATTGCTAGTTTGGATCTGCACAGGTTTACCCGTCTCAATTGACTGGTAAAGTGCTTGAATAATCGAAACATCAATCAACCCTTCCGTACCTGATGGTTCTGGATCTTTATCTTCGAGAATACAATCAGAGAAGTATGTAAATTCAGCCGCTAGTTGATCGCGATCTTCAAAAGTCCGCTCTTGAGTTTCACCATTAATTGTTAAGTAATGCTTGATTTCGCCCTGCCAAGGATATGCAGGTTCTACTCGTAAATCGCCTTGAGTCCCTACAATCTGATAGGTTGAAACACTTGCTCCTCCAAAGCTACAGGTAAATGTTGCCAAACGCTCATTTGGGAAGCGCAAGATAACGCTAGCCATTTCTTCCACTTCGCTGAAGCGTTGTTCTCCGTTATTGGCAGCTACAGCCAATACTTCAATTGGTTCATCTTGAAAGAGGTAACGTGCAGCATTAATGCAGTAGATGCCAATATCATAGAGCGTGCCACCACCTGTAACATCTCGTAAACGAATATTGCCTTCTTCTACTTGCTGAGTAAAAACTGAGTTGAAAATTCGTGGTTCACCAATTTGCTTTGTACGCAAAATTTCAACTGCTTGTAAATTAGCTTCTTCTAAATGTAAGCGGTAGGCAATCATCAGCTTCACATTATTATCATTGGCAGCTTTAATCATTGCCTCACACTCTTCTTCTGTTACTGCCATTGGCTTTTCACATAACACATGAATTGCCTGATTAGCAGCTCGCACAGTGTAGTCACAATGCAAGTGATTAGGTAACGCAATATAAACTGCATCAATCTCGCCGCTTGCCAAACAGTCCTCATACTCTTCGTAGGAGTAAGTATGCTCAATACTATACTTTTTACTCAATTCTTCGTTTTTAGTGGGGTCATCTGAAACTAGTGCCACTAATTCTGAGTTTTCAGCCTGGGCAAAGGAAGGTAAGGCAGCTTGTTGGGCAAACCAACCTAAACCAACAACGGCATAACGAATTTTGTTCTTACCATTTGTAGCAGTCATTTTTCTACTCTTTTATGAAGGAATATTTTGGTAATTTTAATGCCCTAATTACGTGGAAATTATGGCTAACTATTTATGCAAACATTTGAAACAAGTGTATTCCTACATTGCTAATGCAGCTTCTACATTTGATGTCAACTTAGCTTTAATTTCTTGAAACTCTTGTCCCAATTCAGTTAGCTCTCGATCGCTCATACATTCGCGCACAGCATGAAAAATTTCGTTTTCTTCTTCCTTTACATGATGCTCAAGTGTTTCCTTCAATTCACTGATTTTTTCTCTAAATTCAGGGTTATTAGGCTTAAGCGACTTAATTTCTTCTAAAATAACTGAAATTTCTTCATGTTCTTCTTCAGCTTCTTCAACATATTTTTCAGTTTCTTCGTATTCTCGCAAAGCTGGGTATAAGACTAATTCTTCTGTTCTTGCATGTAAGATCAATTCTATATAGATTTGATTGAATTGCTCAATCAACTTTGCACCTTTAGCTTTTTCTGCTTCTGCAAAAAGTTTCTCAACTTGGCGATGCTCTGCTTCAATTAATGAAAGAATGTCTGTTGATTTAGCTTTAGTTTTAGCCATTTTACCTCAGTAATAATCGATTTATCAGACTGATATTTGGAGGTTAATGAATGGGAACTCGTATATTTTCAATGACTTGGGAAATGAAAACCTCATTCTTTGAGTAAGCTTTAATTTAGACTTAAGGAATATTTTCGGTATTGCACCTTGACTGAAATTCATAACCTCAGCATGATGGATGTTGAGTATGTAGCGTTAGCAACTCAAGGCTACAGCCCAAACCTCAAACACCAGTTGAAGATTCCCACACAGTAAACTACTAAACTGCTCCTGCACCTTAGCTAGACTTTTTCGATTTTTGTTGAAACACCAAAGCTGACAGTGAAACTGTTAGTGGTATAAGTCTTGAACACAACTAAGTACAGCTTTGCGTAAAAGCGTAGCGTTTTTAATGCAAGCCGATGCATTAACAAGGCCGCTGATGTATTAACAATGCAAGCCGATGTATTAACAAGGCCGCCGATGCATTAACAAGGCCGCCGATGTATTAACAATGCAAGCTGATGCATTAACAAGGCCGCCGATGTATTAACAATGCAAGCCGATGCATTAGCATTGTCGTGTATTGCCAAATTTAATTCGCTACGAATTAATGAAATGCTGTACTAAGTCTTGCTTGTCTTTGATGTTACAACAGAAGTGACAATCAGTTACTTCTGTTAACTTTGCCTAATGGAGGGGTGCGAGTCACGCTGAGTTGGCGTTTACCCTCAGTCTATCTGACTAAAGAAATTCATCCACACCAAAACCGATTAAAATAAATACGCAACTTGGGCTTCCAATTGCATAGAAGCTCAATTGAAGCTCAATAAAAAAAATAGTAGGAGTTTGGCTATTGTATGGTAAAACCAATAATCCAATCAGCAACTCAAACCTTATACGACGAAGATTATTATCTATGGCTGATGACAACTATAAACCAACTTCGCACTGGTCAGTTTTCATCTGTGGATTTAGATAATTTGTTAGAAGAATTAGAAACTATGGGTAGGAGCGAAAAGCGAGCGGTCAAAAGTCTGTTGATTCGACTTTTGGAACATCTGCTTAAGCTCATATATTGGGATAGGGAACGGGAGCGAAATGAAGGGCATTGGAAAGGCGAAATCAGGACATTCCGTAGAGAGATTAAAGAGCGACTTAAAGAGAGTCCTAGTCTTAAACCTTACATCTTAGAAATATTTGATGAATGTTATCAAGATGCAAGGATAGAAGCAAGCGATCGCTCTCAACTTGCCATTGACATATTTCCCTCTATACCCATTGGTTCTTTAGAACAAATCTTAGATGAAAACTGGTTTCCTGAATATAACCACAATCATCATGGTAAACCCGATTAAAATGAATACGCAACTTGGGTTTCCATAGGAGTATGCAGACGTGCAGCCGGATTTAATAGGCTTGGAAATTAGTAAGGGTGAACTAAGACGTTTGACTGGGTTCGATCCAGAAGACGTTTTTCGACCCTCTGTTCTGCGAGATGGCAAAAAGCGATTAGGGTTTTTTATCAGTGAAATGCTGGTGACACTGGCGCTAACGCCAATAATTGTGGGCTTTGTTTACGCGTTTATTATTCTGCCAACTATTGGTTCTTCAGTTCGACTAGGAATTCTTTTACTAATTTTAGTGCCAATGCCGATATTAGTGGGACGATGGCTATGGCGACAATTAACCTGTCCTGAAGGACTGACAATACTTTTAGATGAAGTTGATAAATATCATGACCTGGTTGCTGCCATCGATATTAATGACCAATTGGCGGCATCAGGAAACGTAGAAAGCAGCATCCATGACCGAGATAAAGTAACCTCCGCCTTGCAACTAATTAGAGAAGATTTAGTCCGCGCTCTGAAAACGGAACGAATTTTGCGAGATAATAAAAAATTGCTTGCTAATAACCAAGAGTTATTTGTGAATAATTTAGCGAGTCTGCGAGCTTTACAAGTTAGTAGTCAAGCAGGCGAATACGCTCAACTGTTAAATCAATCATTGCAAATTGCGATCGATGTGCAAGCAGAAATCAGAAAATTGCAGAAAGGCTAATGAGAATGTTTGTAAAAGCGGTTACACGAGAATTTACCTGCCTCCACAGGTTAGAAAACCCTTGATTTTGGATTAGTTCACGGAGGTGGACTTTGCTTATGTAGTAGCGACTTCTAGTCGCCCAAAACTTTCCCAGAAAACAATCGCCCCGTTGACTGAAATGAGCAACAAACCCAAAATAATTGTTCTGGATGATGACCCTACAGGTTCTCAAACAGTCCACAGCTGCTTGCTGCTGATGCATTGGGATGTGGAGACTTTACGCCGTGGGTTGCAGGATGATTCGCCGATTTTCTTTGTGCTGACTAATACTAGAGCGCTAACGCCAGAGTCAGCTGCATCTGTCACCAAAGAAGTTTGCCACAACCTGAAAATCGTTTTGAAGGCTGAAGGAATTGACGATTTTTTAGTTGTCAGCCGTTCTGATTCTACTTTGCGGGGACATTATCCGATTGAAACAGATGCGATCGCCCAAGAACTCGGGCCCTTTGATGCTCATTTTCTCGTACCAGCTTTTTTTGAAGGTGGACGCATCACCCGTGACAGTGTGCATTACTTGATGATTGCTGGCGTACCCACTCCAGTCCATGAAACCGAATTTGCCCGTGATTCAGTCTTCAGCTACCATCACAGTTACTTACCCAAGTACGTCGAAGAAAAGACTCAAGGACGAATTAGGGCCGAAGTTGTAGAAAGGTTTCTCCTCGCCGATATTCGCGCTGGTAGTTTGGAACGATTGTTACAACTTCATGGTAATCAGTGCGCTGTCGTCGATGGTGAAACTCAAGACGATCTCAACCGCTTTGCAGTAGACATATTAGCAGCAGCAAGTCAAGGAAAACGCTTTTTATTTCGCAGTGCAGCAAGTATTTTAACGGCAATAGCCGCTTTACCTCCCCAACCCATTGCCGCCGAAAACATGGCTCAGTACGTGCGCCAAGGCAAACCAGGCGCGGTGATTGTAGGTTCCCATGTGAAAAAGACTACCCAGCAATTAGAGGCGCTGTTGCAACTAGAAGGAACTGTCGGAATCGAAGTGAATGTAGCGCGATTACTTGATGATGCAAATCAATCTGCGGCATTGCTAACTGAAATTCAAGAAAGTACACAAGCGGCAAACAAAGCTGGCAAAACACCAGTGGTTTATACTAGCCGTCAGGAACTGAATTTTAAAGATGTCAAGACACGATTGGAGTTTGGGGAAAAAGTTTCAGGTTTATTGATGGATATTGTACGGAGTTTACCATCTGATATAGGATTTTTAATCAGCAAGGGTGGTATTACATCTAATGATGTTTTGAGTACTGGACTAGCTTTAACTTCAGCCCGTTTACTGGGTCAAATTTTAGCTGGTTGTTCAATGGTGTTAACGCCATCCGATCATCCTCAGTTTCCTGATTTACCTGTGGTGCTGTTTCCAGGTAACGTTGGCGATGCTGATGCCTTGGGGACAGTTTATCAGAGGTTGACCGTGCAAATTTGAGATTTGAGATTTTAGATTAAAGAGTCTTTTGGTTAATGTCGGACTAATATCCCGCTACGCCAACACCCCTTTTCCGTGACACAAATCCAAAATCCAAGTTGCGCTATCAGCGCACCAAAGGTGCGACCCAAAATTTAAAATCTGTTGTCTTTTGGCTAGTACTGCATGACTTCTGATTCTGCGATTCCCAATCTAAAGTCAAATTCTGCACTTCCTAATGCAGAATCAAACTCTATACTTTCCGAGGTAGAGGTAAATTCTACTGTTTCTGATGTAGAGTCAGATTCTATCCTCCCGGATGCTGAGTTAAAATCTGTCCTCCTTTATTTAAAATCAGATACTGTTCTTGGGGATGTAGAGTCAAATCCTGCTGACCCAGATGTAGAGTCAAATACTGATGCCGGATCGGATTTTATCCTAACTGATTTAAATCCCAATGAGTTAGCATTACCAGGGCATCGTGCAAATGATAATACTCAAGTCCAGTTAAGAAGTAAGGAGGGACGACTTTTATTAATTTTGCCCTCGGAATCTCAAGTATCTGCCTCAGAACTCACTTGGTCAGATATTTGGCAACAAATCAGGCAACGTCTGAGTGCAGGCGATCGCTTCCGTGTCTCTAATACACCTGTGCATTTAATGGCACAAGACCGTTTGGTAGATACCAGACAACTCCAAGAACTCGCCGAAGCTTTGAACGATGTCCAACTGCGGCTCATATCTGTCTCGACCAGTCGGCGGCAAACTGCGATCGCTGCCGTGACTTCTGGGTATTCAGTAGAACAATTACAGCCCGTAACTTCCCTGAGTTCCGAGCCAACAGCTACAGCGATCCCCCAAGAAGATGCCCTCTATTTAGAAATGACAGTCCGCTCTGGAGTAGAAATTCGTCATCGTGGGACAGTAATTCTCTTGGGAGATTTAAATCCAGGTGGTATTGTAATTGCAGATGGAGATATTATTATCTGGGGTCGTCTGCGTGGAATCGCTCATGCTGGGGCTGGAGGCAATAGTGAGTGTCTGATTATGGCCTTGCAAATGGAACCAACCCAACTGCGGATCGCAGATGCTGTAGCTAGAGCACCAGAAAAACCGCCAATGCAGTTTTTTCCAGAGGTGGCACATATTACGCCCCAAGGAATTCGTATCGCTAGGGCAACTGATTTTTCCAGAAACCAATTCACCAAGAGCAATTAAGAACCATAAATATTTACTTAAAGAATGAAGTATATAAGTAAAGATGAAATAAAACAAATATTCATGCCTCACCCAGATCGGGGAGAACAGATATTTCTTCATACTTGATACGATACTTCATACTTTATACTGCAATTTACTGTTTTATATTTCCTGAACCCTCATTGACCGCATTTCTATCATGACTCGCATTATTGTGATTACCTCCGGTAAAGGAGGAGTGGGTAAAACCACAGTTTCAGCAAATTTGGGTATGGCTTTAGCCAAAATGGGGCGTCAAGTTGCTTTGGTTGATGCGGATTTTGGTCTGAGAAATTTGGATTTGCTGTTAGGGCTGGAAAACCGCATTGTTTATACTGCGGTAGAAGTCTTAGCCAGAGAATGCCGTTTAGAACAAGCCTTGGTGAAAGATAAGCGCCAACCCAATCTCGTACTCCTGCCGGCAGCCCAAAATCGCTCCAAAGATGCAGTCACACCCGAACAGATGAAGTTATTGGTGAATGCACTAGCGCAAAAATATCAGTATGTGATTATTGATAGCCCTGCCGGGATTGAAAATGGGTTTAAAAATGCGATCGGCCCGGCCAAAGAAGCGTTAATTGTTAGCACACCAGAAATTTCCTCAGTTCGCGATGCGGATCGGGTAGTAGGGTTACTAGAAGCACAAGGTATCAAGCGTGTTCATTTAATAATTAACCGCATCAGACCCGCAATGGTGCAGGCAAATGATATGATGTCAGTGCAAGATGTTCAGGAACTTCTCGCCATTCCCCTCATCGGGGTAATCCCTGACGACGAGCGTGTTATTGTATCTACCAATCGCGGCGAACCCTTAGTGTTAGCAGAAAATCCCTCTTTAGCTGCCACAGCCTTTGAGAACATTGCTCGTAGATTAGAAGGGGAAAGTGTCGAATTTCTGGAGATCGACTCGTCCCAAGACAGCATCTTCGCCCGGATACGAAGGTTGTTCAGGACAAAGATTGTCTAACTTACTTTTCCAGTCTCCGCGCCAGACCTATTCGTAATGATTGAACTTCTAGAAAAACTTTTTTTTCGCGGCCCTGATAGCAGTCGAACTCAAGTTAAACGTCGCCTGCAATTGGTGATTGCTCACGATCGCGCTGATATAGACCCTCAAACGTTGGAAAAAATGCGGAAAGAAATCCTAGATGTAGTCTGTCGCTATGTTGAAGTTGAGACAGAGGGCTTGGAGTTCTCCTTAGAAAGCAACCAACGAACCACAGCTTTAATTGCTAATTTGCCCATCCGCCGAGTCAAAGGTGCCATACCTGAATGGGAAAGAGGTGACAAGTCTCTGTAGTTATAATTTTAAGTATTTTTATTTAGGTTAATAGTTGTAGAGAGATTGCCCAGCCGCAGAGTGGCAGAAGAGGGATATTGTATGATAACAAAACCCCGCTTTATTTTTTTAAAAAGCGTGGTTTTAAATTAATACCGATCTTTACTTAAGCGATGTTATGAGTCAAATTAATCTTGACAATGACATCGTTGTAATCCTTGTCGCCGCCACCAGAGAGATCCTCAAAACCAAAGATATTATCACCTAACATCTTGACATGCTGAGTCTTGTCAGCATTGGCACCCAAGAAAGTGAAGTAAACTGTTGGGTCATTGCTAGAATTGCTGTCTAACAAAGCATTAACTCCACTATCGACAATCAAAAATGGCACATAAATACTGCCGCCTTGAAAGTTGCCATTGTAGTTTCCCGTACCTTGATTACCTACCGATAAGGCAATATCACTCACCCTTTCGTTAATTGCAGCTTGTACATAACCCGCTTGTCCAGGGAGAATGTCTGCTGTGCCATCACCATTAGTATCAATGCCACCATCAGTATCAGTGACTTTATAAAAACCAACAAAGTTGTTGTAAGATGCTTCGCGGTTAACAATGAAAGTCCCACTAATCAAGCTGTCAGTGGCGAAATTCCGCAAATCCAGGGCTTCGCCTTCTGATTTTCCTTGCAAAGATGTACCGATGGGTAATTGTTCATCAGTTTGTTGAATATTCACTTGCAAGTCATCAAAAACGGAATCGCCACGGGAACCATCTTTCCACCCTAAAGTGAAGCCACCTTCGTTTTCGGAAGTGATTTTTTGGGTAGTTGTGTCCGAGAAGATAATGTTACCTTGAGACTTCAAATAAAAGCGTAGTTGTGTACCACCCTGCAAATCGAGGATGCGGCTGAGGTCTTCTGGATTAAAGCCTGTGGGGTTGTTGGCGAGAACTGAGAAGATGATTTTGGCTCTAGAGAGGGCTTTTTCTTGATAACCTGCGGCATCTGGTGCAATGCCGTCAATAGTGCCAAGGCTGTCATCAACACTGAAGACACCGATTTCGTTGACTAATTTAGAACTGTGTCCTTTAATTTTGATTTTAATATTGACTTTGGTGAACTCGCTGGCATCGATTTCAAAGATATCATTGATGCTATTAATTAACTTGATATCAACTACGGGAGTGGGAGGTGTTTCATTAACATCAGTAATCTTGATGGTGAAAGCTTTTTCGTAGGATAAATTAGTTTGATCTGTGATGCGGACACGGATGCTGTAACTAGACTTAGCTTCAAAGTCTGGGGAAGCATTAATTAGCAGTTGATTGCCGTTAATCGTGAAGGAATCATTATCAGTGCTGCCAGTCCCAGAGACTAAGCTGTAGGTAATGGTGTCCTCTGGGTCTGGGTCAACGCCGCTGAAAGTGCCAATGGCGGTATTAGTTGGGCTATTTTCTGCAACGATTAGTCCAATGGTGTCAAAGGGAGAGGAAATGTTGATTACACCAGAAGCAAGTTGACTACTGACTAAACTGCTATCTCCTCCATACTCACTATTGCCCCAAGTGACGACAGAACCATCTTCTTTCAACGCCGCAAAGCCAAAATCTGTTGAAAAGATACTGGTGACACCAGAGGTAAGTTGACTACTGACTGAACTGCTATCTCCTCCATAGTAATTCTCGCCCCAAGTAACGACAGAACCATCTGATTTCAACGCCGCAAAGGCAGTACGTGTAGAAAAGATATTGGTAACACCAGAGGCAAGTTGACTACTGACTGTACTGCTATCTCCTCCTTTAGTGTTATAGCCCCAAGTAACGACAGAACCATCTGATTTCAACGCTGCAAAGGCAGAATCTGTCGAAAAGATATTGGTGACACCAGAGTCAAGTTGACTACTGACTGTACTGCTATCTCCTCCATTGGTACTATAGCCCCAAGTGACGACAGAACCATCTGATTTCAACGCTGCAAAGGCAGAATCTGTCGAAAAGATATTGGTGACACCAGAGTCAAGTTGACTACTGACTGTACTGCTATCTCCTCCATTGGTACTATAGCCCCAAGTGACGACAGAACCATCTTTTTTCAACGCCGCAAAGGCAGAATCTGCCGAAAAGATATTGGTGACACCAGAAGCAAGTTGTTGGCTACTGACTGGAATGTTAGCTTCTCCATAGTCAATAAGGCCCCAAGTGATGACAGAACCATCTGATTTCAACGCTGCAAAGGCAGAATCTGTCGAAAAGATATTGATGACACCAGAGGCAAGTTGACTACTGACTGTACTGCTATCTCCTCCATTGGAAGGAAAACCCCAAGTGACGACAGAACCATCTGATTTCAACGCCGCAAAGGCAGTATCTGTCGAAAAGATATTGGTGACACCAGAGGCAAGTTGACTACTGACTGTACTGCTATCTCCTCCATTGGTACTATAGCCCCAAGTGACGACAGAACCATCTGATTTCAATGCTGCAAAGGCAATATGTGTAGAAAAGATATTGGTGACACCAGAGGTAAGTTGGCTGCTGACTGCACTGCTATTTCCTCCAAAGCCACTATCGCCCCAAGTGACGACAGAACCATCTGATTTCAATGCTGCAAAGGCATAATATGTAGAAGAAATGTTGGTGACACCAGAGGCAAGTTGGCCAGTGACTGAACTGCTATCTCCTCCATAAGTACTATTACCCCAAGTAACGACAGAACCATCTTCTTTCAATGCCGCAAAGGCAAAAAGCTGTTTATAGGTATGACCATCTGTGATCCCACTTCTTTGTCCGCTTGGTTCTCGTAATAACTGCGTGTTACTGGTGGAGTTGAGATTAAGGGCTATTGGGGAAGCTAACACACCTGGATATTTTGCTAACCCATTTGCTGTCAAAGGCGGCTTCATTTTCCCTCGGTCTGATTGAATATCCAGTTGCCAGCTTCCGCCTTGAGTTGGTGCGCCAACTTTACCAGCAGCGGCAAATATTTCTGCTTTCGTCAACTGCGCCAATTCGCTAATAAACTCGGCATCTTTGCCGACTTGGCAACTGTAGAGGGCAATTTCGGCAACGTTCCACTGCTGCAATAATTGGGCTTGTTTTTTGATTTCTTGGCGATTGATTGGCAATGCCCCAATTTGCAAGACTCCGGGGGTTCCGTGGGCGACAATGGCTAACCGTTTTGCTTTTGTTTGTGCTATTAAGTTTGTAATCACTACCAGTGCATCGTCTTCGAGTGTGAGAGTATAACCCAAAGCTTTAGGTGACAAGGCAGCATAAAGAATCTCAAGATCCTCAACACGGCTGTCAAAGATTACCAATGCTTCACACTCAATCAATCTTAGTTGTAGCTGTTGATACTTGTAAATTCGCTCTAAATTAGAATTATACCCAATGCTGAAGTTAGGTTGAGGAGCTAATGATACTGTTGTCATAGTTTGTTTCTATTCCTATAAATTACTGACCAGCTAAAAGCTTGCTTAATTCGATATTTTTGAATGGGGCGCACCAGGTATTTCTATCTTGTTGTTATGAACAATAATTGCAGTTTATTTCTGCCTTCAATTCGCTGTATAATTGATAACTCTTTCTCTTAATGGATATCAAATATTATATTATTTATTGAAAGAATAAAGCAAAAGTAAAAAGTTAAAAAGCACTCATAAAAAACTATAAAAAATGGTTACAAGTCACTAAATTTATGGAACAAAATAAAAATATTTATTTGGAGATGGGTTGTAAAATAAATAATCTGTCCGTGATTATTTTCCCTAAATTTATTTATAAGGATTAAGTAGGTGGGCGTAAATATTTGTTGTTGGGATAAGGCAGGAGGCAGTAGAGAAGAGAATTTTCGCCTCGTTCATTTTTGTTAATATAGTTTGGTTTTATTCTGCCGACCTACTTATCTATTTACTTTTTACTTCTTAAAAAGAGTATTCCGCTAACTTTACTTTTGAAAGTCAGGTTTTGATTCGGTGAAATCGAATAATACCAAATCCACTTTTCTAGAACCTATTTGGAATATATAAAAAAATCCCGTTGTCAGCAGTGACGACAACGGGAGTATGTAGGATTTTTTATAACCTATCGGTAGGCAACTTGTGGGCCAGCCCAAATTTCTGTTACCTTTTTACCAAAAGTAATCGGGCGATCGCTGTCTGTTGTAGTAATAGTCTTACCATCATTAGCAACTTGCATTAGTGGCCAGTTTTCCTCGCCCAGTTCACCTGCACGGAATAATACGCGATCTGGTTGGCTTTTACTCCAGCCTAACAATACGGCAATTTTTTCATGTTCTTCGTCACTCACAGGAGCAACTGTGTTAGCGTGATTTTTTTGCCGATCCCAAATCACTGCACTATCTGTAGAATCACCTGTGTTAAATATACCATCAAACTTGCGTGCTAAGAAGCGATCGCCTTTTTCTGACCAGCTAACTGGAACTAATACCCCAATTTTACCGCTCGGATCGGTTTCTTCTGAAGACTCCGCTTTTGCAGCCTTTACCTTTAATAAAGGATCGCTAACTGGAGTCGTTGAAGCCATCACCCACAATTTCTTAGTGTGCATATCTTGGACAAACATCACGCTGGTGACACGGCTGTTGTACATTTGGGGTTTTACCTCCAGTTGCACCCGACTATAAACAGCATATTTACCATCTGGAGAAATCACGGGTACGCTGCGATAGTGACGCACTCCAGAACCACCATTAGCAGCAACAGCTTCTTGAGTTGCTGTAATCCATTTCCAAGGAATCGGATGAGGACTACCTATTGGGTCTATTTGTTCTGCTTGGGACTCATTAGCTGGTTCCACAACAGGTATTTCCGTCGTTGTGGTTGATTGAGATTCTCTAATAGCTGGTGCTACTTGAGTTGCTGTCAATGATTCAGTAAAAGATTTTTCTCTAGAGAGATAATTTTCTTGTCCTCTCAAAGACTTGACATTAGCAGCTTTAAGTTTGCGTATTAAATTAAGTTGACTAACAGGAACATCTGTTGATGGTGCGAGTTCAACTGCTGCCAAAGAATCGGGAACAGTTACATCACTTACATCTAAATCGCTGCTTGAGAGATAATTATCTACTTCAGTTGAAGACTCAATTTTATTTGCTGGTAATACTTGCGGTTCCTGAACAGCAGTACTTTGTGTTGGTACAGAGTCAAATTCTTCTGTTATCGATTCGATTTGATCTGTTTTTAATGTTTCAGCTATCTCAGGTTCCCCAACTACAGCTATTTCCTTTGATCCAGAGTCAGATTCTTCAGTTATCGAAGTTAGTTTATGTACTTCGGATCTTACTGGGATCGTGTGAGCCGATGCTCCTAATAAAGGTGCAATCAGTATCACAACGACAACGTAATTGAGAAATGGTTGGGTGCGGAACCATCCTGACAGCAAAAGGGGTTTAAGCATTTGTAGACTCTCTAGAGGGGGCAATTGCTATGTGAGAAGCAATACATCAACAGCAACGAGCAGGTGGTAGTTATATGTATAACAAGAAACTAAAACTAATGACGAAATAATATCTTCAAAGTTTGCAGAGGTTTACAAAAATTAAGTATCATTGTCTACACCTTTTCTTGCTTAGATACGGAATATTTTTTGGCAAAAATATGCGAGTATAGTAAATATGCTGAGAACTCAGTAATTACTACACGATATATAATGTTGCTATACCCAAACACACCAAAAATAAGTCTTGGTTAAAAATATTGAGGATATAGTTTGAGGAATGAGGCTGGCGAACAAGAGTTAGATAACTCAGCTATCGGGGATCGTACTAGCGATCGCTAGTACACAGCAAATAAGCTAGGTTACACACTAAATATAACAGCGCAAACCCTCATGATAGTAAACGTGAGGCGTTAATTAAAAACCTGGGAAAGCGGACGCATAATACATCATACTCAGAATATATTGCTATCAGCAACCCAAAGTTATAAATTGCTATCTAAACTACAGAAGTAGTTAGAAGACGCAATAGTTTTTCGGAAATGTAACTACATTTAAAGTTAATTTCAAGCAGAGGATCGGGAACACAACAAAATTCACTCGGTAGATGCTCTAGCGACTCGCAAAGAAAAACCACTAAGTGATTAGTTTCACTAGAGGCAAATGCGGCTGATACTAGCTGTTACGCTTGTCAACTTAACTATTAAATTAATCAAGCAGCCTTTGGTTTCATGAATACGAAGATATTGTACCACCAAACAGCCAATATTATTTACAGCTAACAACTGTATTTTGCAACTGCGTCCCGAATACAGAAACTTGCTAGATGCAGGCTTAGTGAATTCTGTTTCAACATGCAACTTAAATAGACCTCTTGCAAAAATATATTTTTGCACTTTTAGGGTAAAGGGTAAAGGGAAAGGATTTTGAGTTTCTTTACCTTTTACCCCGACAAATGCCAAGAAGTCTAATGTTGTCAGTTATGAAGGGCGCACTTACGATGAACTAATGACTCACGACTAAAAACTACTAATTATTAATGAAAATTGTATTTTTTGGTACACCTCAGTTTGCTGTACCCACCTTGGAAAAATTATTGAATCATTCAGAATTTGAGGTGCTGGCGGTTGTCACCCAACCAGATAAACGCCGAGAACGCGGAAATAAACTTACGCCAACACCTGTAAAAGCGATCGCTATTGCTCACAACTTACCAGTATGGCAACCCGAACGGGTGAAAAAAGACAAAGAAACTTTAACTAAACTCAAACAATTAGATGCAGATGTGTTTGTTGTTGTCGCTTATGGACAGATTTTATCGGCAAAAATCTTGAATATGCCAAAATTAGCTTGCATTAATGTGCATGGCTCGATTTTACCCAAATATCGCGGTGCGGCACCGATTCAGTGGTGTTTGTATAACGGAGAGAAAGAAACGGGGATCACCACCATGTTGATGGATGTGGGGATGGATACCGGCGCAATGCTCCAAATAGCCACTACACCGATTGGATTACTGGATAATGCCCAAGATTTAGCCGACAGACTAGCAGAGATTGGTGGGGATTTGTTGATAGAAACTCTGTTGAAGTTGGAACGTAAAGAAATTCAACCAATTCCCCAAGATAATTTAGCAGCTACTTACGCCTCTCTAATTCAAAAACAAGATTATGCTTTGGATTGGTCAAAAAGCGCGATTCAATTACATAATCAAATCAGAGGCTTTTTCCCTAACTGCACCGCTACCTTTCGTAACAACCTGTTGAAAATCACTGCTTCTGCTCCTCTTGGTTCTGTGAGCGATGTCTCGCGACAAGCCGCTTTGCGTCTACGCGATCTCCCACCAGAATTACAAGAATTAGTCCATAAATTGCCTGATTTGTCAAACGTATCAGATCGACCGGGAGTTGTAGTCAGCATTGTCAAAGGAATTGGCGCGATTATCCAGACTGGGGAAGGTTTATTACTGTTGCGAGAAGTTCAGCTAGCTGGTAAACGTCCCCAGTCTGGATGGGATTTTGTTAATGGTACTCGCTTAACTGTAGGAGAAGTTTTTGGTACGGGAAGCTGATGGGGATGGAAGAGATGAGGGAGAATAACTTTTAACTCCAAACTCTTAACTCCAAACTCCAAACTCCTCACTCCTAACTCCTAACTTCTAACTTTTCATAAAAGCGGCAAGATTCGCAAGGGCCATCGGGGTTGACTGCACAGCGAATGAGTTCTGAATGAGCATTGTAGCAGCAGGTGGCATCGCCGACTACCCAACGTCCCGCTACCAAACTTTTCTCAGATGGTCGTTTAGCAGACTGTACATAAATGGCAATATTATGCAAGCGGTAGCGCCCAGCTTGAAGTTTGTATCTATGACGGCGCTCTAAAACCGCGTAGGTTTTACCTTCAAAATCAAGATAGTTTCCGGGTTGGGGTGTCCAATCAAGTTGCACTCTACCGAGGGACTCACGCGGGTGCGTCAGAATCACCTCAGTTGGTAAAGAGTCTGGCTCCATAAGCTTATGTGATTTGATTTACATTATAAGGATAGTATCGCGATCGCTTTCTTTAGCTTACCGAATTTAGATTACAATTATTGATTCACTCTTCGCGTCCCTAAAGATTATGGCAACCAAAAGTTAGGTAGGATAGATTTGCTCAAGTTACGCAAAGTTTGGTTGAGCGATCGCGCCACTTGGATATGCACTTCATCCTCTTCTACAGCTAAAATCTCAGATGGCTGACCTTCTCCCAAATAAGACACCACCAAATTCGCCGCCTCCAAACCAGTAACATAAGCTTTTTCCTGCGACCAGGAACCATGACGGTTCACAATCCAATCCCCACTCATAAACACATTCTCAAAGCTTGTCTTGGCGGGCAACATATAACGATAGCTGCCAGGTGCAAAGTGAGTTACCGCCTGATGTAGCCGAATTACACTGCTATCAATAATCTTTGCCTGCCGAAACGCTGGCACACAAGTTGCTAAATAACCCTGAACTATTGATAAAATCTCCTCATCACTCAAATTGAGAAATTGATTTGCGTGATAGAAATCAGCTTCAATCACTGTTCCCGGCTCATCCCGATATTCATCATGTAGAGCATTCAAATCAAAAAACGTCCAACCTGTACTTGCGTCGAATCCAAAACAAGCATTAGAAGGACGAGGAATATCAATTTTACGGTCAAACCATATTCGCGTGGTTAAAACATCAATTGCTCCTAAATTGCTCAAATTACGGAATTCTTCACGACTTTGTAAACTAGGGCTAGTTGAGACAATTTTCTTCATCCCGGTGATTCCAACCGCAAAAATTACGGCATCTGCTTCAATTACTTCATCACCACAAACCACACCCTTAACTTGATTACTATTAACAATTAAGTCTGTAACCCGACGCTTAGGCAATACTCGCGCACCAGCTTTTTCAATTCGTTCCACCCAAGGACGAAATATCTTTTCTCCGACAGTTCCCCGACACCAAACCACATCAAAATCTGGTTGATGAGCCAGAATAAAAAAGTAAAGCATCCCTAAAGTTGCGGCGGCTGAACACTGTTCGCCAGGGGCAAATAAGCCCACTAATAACATCGGTTCAAAAGCATCGCGGTAAAGTCGCGCAGCAACGTTAAAGTCTTTGAACAATTCACGGGCAGTTACAAAATCATAGCGCCGCCAAGCTGCATCGGAATTGTCAAAATCAACGACAGCATAAAGTAAAGGTAGGGCGCTGAGACGGTCAATTAGTGGCAGCCGTTTAAACTGAGTGTAAAGAAAAGTTCCCAGTGGCGAGGGTAGTCGCGGTAAGTCTTGAAAAATTGGTGATTCAACTTCCAAACCTGCTGGCGAATATTGCGAAGAACGAGTCCAAGTAGTAAAAGGATTAATTTCTAATTCATTGATTAGGGAAAAAATATTTCTGTAAGGATACCAAAAGCCATGAATGCCAGCTTCAACAGATTTGCCGGCAGATGTTTGCCAACCTGCCACCAATCCACCAGGATAGGGGCCTGCTTCCAGAAGTGTCACATCATAACCTTGTTTTGCCAAATGGTAAGTTGCTCCTAAACCAGCCCAACCAGCACCTACAACTACCACCCGTTTTTGTTGTAACCCTCCTACCATAACAGCCTCCAATTGTTGCAGTCCCTCAACTAATGTATACGAACTTGTGTTGCGATCGAGCAAGGGTTGTCATTATAGCGGTTTTCACTTGGATGCAATAGGCTCTTTGCTAGCAGATTCCATCGAATTTAAAATAGTTATAAACTTGAAAAAAGGCTTAGGGAAAGCCGTTCAGTAAAAATCACTTGCGGTTAATGCTGAGTTAAGAGTATAACAGAAAACAGAATTCACTATTGATGAGGATAATCATAATGTCTCAATTAGCAAATGTAAAATCCAGTCTAAATGACTTTGAATTACGAGATGGAATTTATTTTCCTAGCGACTATGAACAATTAACTAATACTCAACATAAAAAAACATGGGATGCAATTGGTAAAACATACTATGGTTCCCAAAAAATTGAAAAAGTTGCAGCAACATCACCCATTAAACAAGATTACACTCTGCTAACTGGTACACCTGGAGGTACTTGGAACAAATTTCCGTTGAATAAATCTGTCGGTTCTATTCTAGAAATTGGTTCTGGTTATGGTCGCGCACCTTTACATCTTTCTAAAGCGAAAAATCTGAAATGTGAAAAATATTATGGCATTGATATTTCTGAACCTCTATTGCGGAGGTTAGTCAAGGTTAAACAAGAATACAATTTTTTTCCAGAAGCGGAATTTAACTTGATTTGCACTTCTGCTGAGACATTGCCTTTAGAAGATAATTCTATAGATTTGGTAATTTCTAACTGCGTTTTTATGCATATCCCAGATGCACAATTAAGAAATTTATTGGCTGATATATGTCGTGTGCTAAAACCGGGCGGAATTTTTGTTTTTAATCATTCCTTTCACAATAAGTCCTGTCCTTCTCATATTATCCATAATTTTATCAGAAGGCTGAACCCATTTGTGAGAAATCCGGTTTATCTCAAGCAATATTCAGCTGCTGAAATAGAAGAAATGTTAGCTACTGCTGGAATGAAAGCGAAGTGTCCACAATACATTGTCGAACCAACCGCAGAATATGCGATTTTGCCGGAAACCATCAAAGGGATTCCGGTGCCATTTGCTAATGCTATCAATAGGAGTCTCAAGCCATCCGATAATTTAAAAGAAACTTTGGCTTACGGTTTTAGTGCGTACAGTACGAAACTGGATTAATTAAGAAACTCTCTGATTCTCACAATCAATTGAATACAAATAATCTACAAAAGCACAACATTGTTGTGCTTTTACTTTTGTAATAAATGCCTTTTAATTACAATAATTATCCATAGATGATTATAATATCGTGTCTGATTAATTAGTTATAGCAACCGCCAAGGCGGTTTGGGCATAAACTGGAAATAGTTTCTTTCCTTTTGCTGGGGAGCGCGATCGCTGTACATATGCCGAAACCCTACAGTTACGACCTTCGCCAAAAGGTCATTCAAGCCATCGAACTCGATGGCTTAAAGAAAAGCGAAGCAAGTCTTCTGTTCAATATCAGTCGCAACACCATAGACTTATGGCTGAAACGACGAGCCGAAACAGGCGACTTCCAAGCCTTGCCTAATAAGCCTCCCGGAAATGGTCATAAAATCACCGACTGGGAAAAATTTCGTGAGTTTGCTTCATCTCATGGGGATAAAACCCAAGTTGATATGGCCTCACTTTGGCAGGGACAAATTAGCGATCGCACCATCTCACGGGCATTGAAGAAAATTGGTTTCACTCGAAAAAAAAGACCTACGGCTACTGTGAACGCGATGAACACAAAAGGCAGACGTTTATAGCGAAATTGTCCACCCTACCAACGGAGAAGATTGTTTACCTCGATGAGTCTGGGATGGATAACCGAGACCAGTATGATTACGGTTGGAATGAAAAAGGGCAGCGCTTTCATGCACTTAAATCAGGACGACGTGAGGGACGGGTGAACATGATTGCAGCACTATGTAACCAAAATCTAATAGCTCCTTTCACCTGTGAAGGAGCGTGTAATCGAATGGTGTTTGAAACATGGTTGGAAACTTGTTTGCTTCCAGCACTCGAACCTGGACAATTTGTAGTAATGGATAATGCTACATTCCACAAAGGTGGACGCATTCAACAACTGATTCAGGACGCAGGATGTGAAATTCTATACTTACCGCCCTATTCTCCAGACCTTAACAAGATTGAGAAATGCTGGTCTTGGCTAAAAAGTCGAATCCGCAAAAAACTAGACCAGTTTGATTGTTTACGAGATGCCATTGAGCATATCTTATATATTGCGTCCTAACCGCCTTGGCGGTTGCTATATCCCTCTTCTGTCACTTTCCGAGTATTCTGAATAAAAGGATTAAAA